>JAUJMG010000078.1:11265-13892 GCA_030446955.1 Thermomicrobiales bacterium | reverse complement strand
AAGGCGAAGGAGCAGGGCAAGGTCCGCTTCATCGGCTTCACCGGCCACAAGCACCCGGACATCCACCGCCGGATGCTTTCCCAGGGCTTTCCGTGGGACGCCGTCCAGATGCCGCTCAACGTCTTCGACGCCCACTACGCCAGCTTTGAGCGAGAGATCCTGCCGCTCTGCCAGGAGCAGGGGATCGGCGTGGTCGGGATGAAGAGCATGGCCGACGGACACCTCTTCGAGAGCGGTGCTGAGATCACCCCGGCCGAAGCCCTCCGCTACGCGCTGAACCTGCCGCTCTCCACCCTCGTCTCTGGCATCGACACCCTGGAGATCCTTGAGGAGAACCTCGCCGTCGCCCGCGACCTGCGCCCCTTCTCGGAGGAGGAGCGCGCTGACCTCCTCGACCGCAGCGCCCCCGCCTCCGCCGACGGCCGCTTCGAGCCCTTCAAGACCACCCGGAACTACGACGCCAACGAGGGCCGCGTCGCCCACAGCTACCCCCTCATCGGCGCCGCGGACTAACGGGACACGTCTCCAGGGTCGAGATAGCAGCGTCCCGGCGGCTGGTCCCTCTCGTCATATTCGTCATATACGGAATGAGCCGGCCGCCGGTAGAGCGCCACCGGCACGTCTCCTGCGGTATCGCCCGGGTGTATGCGCGGGGGATTATCCTGGAGGAGCGCTGTGGCCAATCGATCCAACCCGTCCCCGATCGACGAGCGCCCCCGGCCGATGTGGCGGGCGCGGTCCATTTGTGCGGGGCTAGCGCTCATCGCTCTCGCTGGCGGCACCCTGAGCCTGGCAGGCGGGACCGAACCGAGCGCCGCCGCCCAGGCGGACCCCACATCAACCCCGCTGACCCTCCAGTTCTACACCCCGGTTCCCGACGCCGCGACCACCACCCCGACGCCGCGTCCGGCCGCCACCGTCTCCCTTGAAGATGACGAGCGCACGACCGTCGCCTTCGCGGCCGATGCCTGGGAGGATGCCTATTACCAGGGCAACGGCACCTACTATGGGCGGCCTTGGGTGGCGGTCTACGGTGCCGAGAGCGAATTCCCCCGGGCAACGTTGGACTTCGAGCTAGAGGCTGCGCCAGAGGAAGATGTCGTCCTCACCGTGGACGGTCTGGACGACGAGTGGGATCCCAAGAACCGGATTGGGCTTGAGATCAACGGGCGCGTCGTCTACCGGGGTCAGAGCTGGTTCGCCGATTGGGACGGCGTCGGCACCGGCGAGAATGCCGCCTGGACGACCGTCCAGATCACCATCCCGGCGACGCTGCTCCGCGAGGGCGCCAACGAGGTGGCCTTCGTCAGCCGGGAGCCGGCCGCGAACTTCGGCTCCCCGCCCTACATCCTGCTCGCCGAAGCAACCATCACCAGCAGCGATGTCGGCATCGACGCCGAGGACGCCACGCAGGTCCCCGCTGACGACCAAGACTCTCCTGCGCGAGCGGAGACCGCCGTGCCAGCCGTCACCGGCACGGTGGAACAGGACGACGAGGCAGACATCCAAGTCACCGTCGTCGCGGACGATGACGACGACGATGATGATGACGAGGGCGACGGGTGAGGCGGAGCGACCATCTCCGTCCCGCCCGGCACGCCGCTTCACCGTCCATCCCCGAAGCGTGCCCCCCTGCTACACTCGGGCGCTGGGCGGCGTAGAGGAGGAACGACGAAGACGATGGTGACGGATCAGGAAACGGCACAGAGCGGCATCGGCACGACGCGGCACCCGCTCCGGTTCGGCGTCGTGACGGGCCAGCACCAGCTCACCTGGCCCCAACTGCTGGAGCAGTGGAGACTGGCGGAGGAGCTGGGGTTCGACTCCGCTTGGCTCTTCGACCATTTCACCTCCCTCTACGGCGACCCGGACGGCCCCTGCCTGGAGGCATCCACCCTTCTCGCCGCGCTCTCCCGGGAGACCTCGCGCATCCGGATCGGCGTCCTGGTCTACGGCAACACTCATCGCCACCCAGCGATCCTGGCCAAGGAACTGGTCACCCTCGATCACGTCAGCGACGGCCGCCTGGACGTAGGCATCGGCACCGGCTGGAACGAGCGTGAGCACGCTGCCTACGGCATCCCCTTCCCGAGCGCGGGGGACCGCGTCGCGATGCTGGATGAGGCGCTGGAGGTGATGCGATTACTCTTCACCGAGCGCCGGACCACGTTCGAGGGTCACCACTACCGGCTCCACGACACGCCGTTCGCCCCGAAGCCGCTGCAGGCAAAGCTGCCGATCTTGATCGGCGGGAAGCGGCCGAAGATGCTCCGGGTGATTGCCCGCCACGCCGACCTCTGGGATTCGAGCAGCACGCCCGCGGAACTCGTCGAGCGCGGCGCCCAACTTGACGACAACTGTCGTGCGATCGGCCGCGACCCGGCGGAGATCGTCCGCTCCGTCTCCCTCGGCGCCGACCGGCTGGAGGACGAGGCTGGATTCGCCGACACAGTCCGCGCCTACCGCGCAGCCGGGGCAAGCCAGTTCCTCTTCGACTTCCCACTCGGCGGCGCCGGGCTGGAATCGGCGATCCGGGTCGCCCGGGAGATCATCCCCGCGCTGCGGGAGGAACTGGCGTAGGCAGTTCTCAAACGCCAGACGCCAGACGCCAGACGCCAGACGCCAGA
>JAUJMG010000078.1:8438-11165 GCA_030446955.1 Thermomicrobiales bacterium | reverse complement strand
ACGCCAGACGCCAGACGCCAGACGCCAGACGCCAGAACGATGGTAGGGGTGACGCATGCGTCACCATTGCGAGAACCGCGGCGCTCCCCTTCGTCAACCAGGGCGGCAAACGCCGTCACAGAAAGGACATCGCTTACCGCATGGACCCGGCAACGACCCCGACTGCGCTGAACACGCGCCCGATCGCCCTGGTCACCTTCGATCTCTACGACACCCTGATCGAGCTGACTCCGCCGCGCTGGGAGCGGCTGGCGGCGGTTTGCCGGCGCCTCGGACTGGCCGTCGATCCGGCCGCCCTCCTGGCCAGCGACCGTGTCGCTGAGGACTACTACACGGAGGAGAACACGATCCGCCCGATCCGGGATCGCACCGCCGCTGAGCGGGAGACGTTCCGCCTCGCCTTGATGAGCCGCTGGCTTCGCGCCGCCGGCCTGCCCGACGACCAGGACACCGTCCGCGCCACCCGCCAGGCCTACCTGGCGGAGTTCGAGGCCGAGGCGGACGGCGGCAACTACCGTGTCTTCCCGGACGTGCTGCCGGCGTTGGAGCGGCTCCGCGCCGCCGGGATCAAGCGGGCGGTGATCTCCAACGCCGACGCCGACGTCACCGCCCTCTGCATCCGGCTCGCCTTCGCGGACGGGATGGACACGATCATCACCTCGGCCCTGGTCGGCTACGAGAAGCCGGATCCGCGAACCTTCCGCGCCGCCCTCGACCATCCTGCGATCGCCATCGACCCGGCCGACGCGCTCCACATCG
Organism: Thermomicrobiales bacterium; assembly: GCA_030446955.1. Classification (GTDB taxonomy): domain Bacteria; phylum Chloroflexota; class Chloroflexia; order Thermomicrobiales; family UBA6265; genus LC2-1. Next base: position 10,406 of record JAUJMG010000078.1, on the reverse strand, counting down.
GGGACCAGCCTCGCTCAGACGTCGTCGGGGCCGTGAGCGTCGGCATGCGCGCCGCACTCATCGACCGCTATGACCGCCACGCCGACGGGCCCCACCCCGCCTGGCGCGTCGGCAGCCTGCTGGAGCTCGTCGACCGCGTCCTCGACCACAACACCGCCGCCCTCGCCCGGGCCTGATCTTCACCCGCGAACGCGCCGCAAGCTCGCCTGCCGGCTGCGGTCCCCTGTGGACAGGGTTGCTCATGCGCTCTGGTGGTAGGGAAGCGGGATAGGAGGATGAGGGCTATGCGGCGTGGAGTCCCTCACGCGGCGCCGTGAGGCATACGCAAACGGACCCCTGGGTCCTACAAGCGCCGTCGCAGCACGCCCGCGAGGACCAGCACAACGCCGACGGCCAGCGTCAGTAGGCCGATGACGACCCACTCTATGCGGCCGGTCATGCCTCCGGTCTGCCCGAGCAGGTCCAACCCCTGCAGCGTCCAGAGCAGCCCAAATGCGGCAAGCACCACCCCGCTGATGATCCGCCCGGTGCCCCGCGACATCACCCCTCCTGATGGGGAGCGCTCAGTCGGTGAGACGGGCCGCTATGCCAAATCCTCGAACAGGGCGGCGACATCAACGACGAGGCCGGGCAAGACGCGGGAGTGCACGCCGTTCGGTTCCGGGGGGAGAAGGGCGTACCGCTCGTCTTCAAGAACGAAGACTCGCAGCGTTCGCTCGTCCGGGTCAACGATCCAATACTCCGCCACGCCTGCCTCAGCGTAGAGCCGCGCCTTCAGCGCCTCATCCCGGATGCGAGTCAAGGGTGAGAGGATCTCAACCAGGAGGTCGGGGACGCCGATGACCCGCGTACGCTCAACGATAGCCAGGCGCTCACGGGCGATGAAGACCAGATCCGGCTCCACGATGTCGTGATCGCCGAGCTGGACATCGAGCGGCGCGTAGAACACCTCTCCCAGCCCACGCGTTTCTACGAACCCGTCCAGGAGAAGGAACGCGCGCTTCGAGACGCGCTGGTGAAGCGGGATCGGGGCCGGGGCCACGACCAGTTCTCCGCCGATGATCTCGTAGCGGTTGCCGTCTTCGGGCACCTGAACCAGGTCGTCGTAGGTGAGCGGACGGGTGAGGATCGACATGGCGCCCTCCTTGACATGCGACGGCTCCAGTGTAGCAGCGCCCTCTAGAGGGCCGGAACCGGTCGCGGGCGGTGGGACCGAACAGACCAGAGCAGAGCAGAAGCGAGCGAAGGCCCGGCCACCCCCGATTGCCGCGCCCCGAGCCCGACAAGGGGGATTGACAGTGCCGAAAACGATCCCTAGAGTGGCTTCCGTGGGTTCAGTTCGCCGACCGAGGCACACTCACCCGTCCGCATCGAGCGGACGTTCGACGGGCTGCTCTTGGCCCGTCTCCTACCGTCGCCCTGGCCCGAGCGCGGGCGAAGGAGGGTTGATGTCCATCACGCATACGGCCCTTGTTCCCGTTGCCGCGGCGTTCCCCGGCCGGGCTCGGCGCTAGCCCCATCCCCTCGCCGGTACCCAATCCGGCACCTCCGGTGAGCCATCTCCGCGCAGCCGACCACGCCGGTCGTGCCTGTGCGGGTGATTGCCCCGATCCGATCTAGCCGCCTGCAGCCGATCCCAGCCGACCGCGCCGTGGCGCTCCAAGCGCGGGTCATCCCGTCGTGCTTCGCTCGATGCGGATCCGCTCCCTTGGGGCCGACACGTGGCCACGCGGCGGCTTCGCCGTGCCCGCGGCTCGACCAGTGGCGTGCCGCGCTCCACACCTCGGTCACATCGACCGGGCAATACGCCCTGGCGGCCCATCACCACGATCACCAACCGCGACGCGTTGCCGGCGCGCTGCCGGCAGACAAGAAAGGACCATTGATGAGTGCCGTTCTCCGTCAGCACCCCTTCCCAACCATGCCGCTCATGCTGACGAAAGGATCCACCGTTGCCACGCTTCCGCC
>JAUJMG010000078.1:0-8338 GCA_030446955.1 Thermomicrobiales bacterium | reverse complement strand
CCGCCACGTCGATGACACGCGGCCGGGGGACCGGGCCAGCGGCTGCCGCTCCCTGATGGAGCCGATCGGCGTCTTCCATCGTCCGAAGGGAGAACAGGTGTTGCTCCATCGCTGCCTCGGCTGCGGTCTGGAGCGACACAACCGCATCGCGGCCGATGACAACCCGTTGGCGATGCTGCGACTACCGCCCGTTCCGCCCCGACTCGGCGGGGCTGGCCGCATCCCGATGCATGAGGAGGAGGCCATCGCGTAACGGAGACGCCAGACGCCCCACGCCGGAGTTATTGGACGAAGACGCTTTGCTGCGCTCCGACTCGAGAGACGTGCGACCAAAACCGGATCGCGGCAGTCTCCGGAGTTGGGCGCAGCAAGCAGCGACCCCGACGATGGTCCTGGCGACTGGCGTCTGACTACTGGCTACTGACTCCTGGCGTCTGGCGCGTCACACCACCCCGCGCTTCGTGAGGAGGCGGGTCATGCCTAGCGCGGCCATGTAAGACGGCGTGGCCCACTCCAGATTGACGAGGGTTTCAGGACCAGCGTGGAGCTGATCGGCCATGCGATCGTGGAGGATCGCGGTCAGGGTCTCCTGATCGGCGCCGCCGCGCAGCGCGCCGGTCGCAAGGTCCTGAAACACGTCCAACTCCGGCAGGAGGCGGTCGAGATGAACCGCCGCGTCGTCGTAGCATCCAAAGTGGGTCAGGCAGAGGCGGCGGGCGGCCAACTCCCGCAGGCGTCCCACGCTCCGCGCCCAGGCTTCAGGGTCCAGGTCGGGCGGGGGCGTTGGCGGACAGACATAGTCCGTGCCCTGCATGCGGATGCCACCGACGTCCCCGGTAAAGGCCGTCCCCGCCGCGGCGTCCCAGTAGGTGACGTGGTGGGAGGCGTGGCCGGGGGTGAAGATTGCGGTGAGCACCCGCCCGGCCACCGAGAGCGGTTGGCCGTCTTCCAAAGGCAGCACCCGCTCGGCCGGCACCGGCACCACCTCGCCCCATAGGCTATCCATCCGGTCGCTGTAGATCCGCGTCGCGCTGGCAAGCAGCTTCCCGGGCTCCACCAGGTGTGGCGCGCCGATGGGATGGACATGGACTGTCGCCCGCGGGAGCAGGTCTCGGACCAAAACCCCCGCGGCTCCGGCGTGGTCCAGGTGGATGTGGGTGAGAAGCAGCGCCGTGATGTCTGCCGGGTCGAATCCGGCTGCGCGGACGCCGGCCAAGAGGACCGGCAGGGTGCTGGTTGGCCCCGTCTCAATCAGAGCAAGCTCGCCCCCGCCCGCCAGCAGAAACGCCGCCACGACGCCGCGCCGCCCCTGAAACTCTAGGTCGAGCAGCCAGAGGCCATCCCCTAGACTGGTCGCCATGCCCCCGGCCCCCGGCTCTGTGCCCCGATCCGCCCGAACGTCGCCTTCGTTCACCGTCTCCTCCTCCCGAACCGGCGCGCGCTCCGCGCACCGGGAGCATACCCGCTCGGCTCCTAGCTCACGGCTCCCCGGCCCAATGAAATCACCCGCAACGCGATACCGCTCTTCACTCCGACCCCCTACCATCGTGCTGTACGAACGACACGGCAACGAACCACTGGCTGCCCTCGCGGCCTTGCCTATGCTGTTGTCGCACGCTACCATGATGCGTCCTAGAGACATGAGAAGTCGTGCCAAAGGCGGGGCGGCAGGATCGGCATCAGACAATGGGCGGGGTGAGAGCGTGGACGGGCAGCAGGAGCTGATCAGTGTCGCCGACGCGGCAAAGCGGCTGGGGCGCTCCACGGAGCAGGTGCGGCGCTACCTTCGGGAAGGTCGCCTTAGCGGGCGACGAGTCGGTGGCCAGTGGTTCATCGACGGTGCGGCGCTCGCGGCGTTCCTTGACAAGCTGCGGGAGCAGCAGAGCTTCCTGGAGAAGGTCCGGCCAGCCGCCGAAGGCGGGCACGACCCGCTCTCCGCCGTCATCGGCATTGGTCGCGGTGGCGGCAGCAACGTCGCCGAAGGGAAGGACGCCTACCGGCGCGCGTTCTGGTGGAGGCGGTCGTGAGCAACGCGCACCGCGGATCAGATCGAGAGGCCGGAGGAGCAGCGACCCAGGGCGGGAGTGGGGTCGAGCCGGCGGAGAGCCCGCTGGTTCACACGGAGGAAAGCACCGTCCCCCGGGCCAGCCGGCCGCGGCACCCGGCCGTCTTCGTCGACTCCTCGGCTATCGTCGCCCTTGTTGACCGCGACGACGCCTCCCACCGCGCTGCGGTGGACGCATACCGGGGCCTTGTCGCCGCCGGGTATCGCCTCTTCACGACCAACTACGTCGTCGCTGAGGCGTTCGACTTGCTGAGCACTGGCGTCGGCCCGTCGGTGGCACGGCAGTGGCTGCGCGATTCCAAGCTTGCGGTCTACCATGCGGAGGAGCAGGACGAGCGCAAGGCGCGCAAACTGGTGATCCAGGCCGAGGGCAAGCGTGGCCTCTCGCTCACCGACGCGGTCAGCGTCGTGGTGATGGAGCGGCTGGATGTCGCCGACGCCTTCGCCGTCGACCCCAACTTCCTGGCGGACCCGACCTAGCGGCACTCGCGGTGCCGGATCAGGTCCGCTGCTTGCAAGGAACACGATCTGATGGACTTCCCCGCCCCTGCCCCACCGCGCCGAAACCGGCTCGGTGGCTGCCTGATGGGCCTCGCCGCAATAGGGATCTTCTGCGTGGTCGCGGGTATCCTGGGCTGGCAACTGCTGGCGCGGCCCTACGCCCGTGACCTTGCGCATGACCGCCTGGAGGCCGCGGCCGCCACCCAGGTGGTTGCGATCGGAACTCTCCCGGTGCCACCCTCTGGGCGGGTGACGATCACCGACGAGCAGGTAAACCGGGCACTGCAGGCCAACCCCGACCGCTATGACCCTCTAGAAGATCCAACCCTGACCTTTACGCCGAACTGGGTTCAGGTCGCGTTCGACCTCTACGGCACCCGCAGCACCTACACCGCTGGGCTCGCCGTCGAGAACGGGTCGCTGGCAGTCGTGGACGGCCGGGTGGACGGCCCAGCCGGTCAGGTGCTGGTCGCCGAAGACGCGGCCGCGATCGTGGAGCAGCAACTGGCGGCGCTGCTGGCCCGCTCCGATCGCCGGGTCACCGGCGTCCGCCTCGGCGACGGCACCCTCGCCATCGAGACTGCGCCCGCGTAGCTGCGGACGGGCGCGAACGGTTGTGGAAGTCACCGGAGGTCACGTCCGTTCGGTGGCCTTGGTCCCCATCGTGCGGGTTTCAACGCGACCTGGACGTCCTGCTCTTTAATTCTCACGGCCACACCGGTTGAGGACCCACCGATGACGAACGACGCGATCCCTCTTGCGCGGCTGGCCGGCATCACGGTCCGCCTCCACGCCACCTGGTTCCTCGTCGCCGCGCTGATCGTCTGGTCGCTCCGAGCGTCGTACCTGCCCGGCTCTGCCCCAGGCTACAGCGCGGGCGCGTACTGGACTGCGGCGGTCGTGGTTGCCCTCCTCTTCTTCGGCTCGCTGCTGGTCCACGAGTTTGCCCATGCCCTGATGGCGCAGCGACGGGGGATCCGGGTGCTGGGGATTACCCTGTTCCTGTTCGGGGGCGTGGCCGCCATCGAGGGGGAGCCAGAAGGCGCGGCCGACGAGTTCTGGATCACGGTGGTCGGCCCCCTGAGCAGCTTCGGTCTGGCGGCGCTGTTCGGCCTCCTCTGGCTGGCGGGACGCGAGGTCTCCGATCTGCTCGGCGCGATGCTCGGGTATCTCGCAGTGATCAACTTCTCGCTGGCGGTTTTCAACCTGCTGCCCGGCTTCCCCCTCGACGGTGGCCGCTTGCTCCGCGCGCTGGTCTGGTGGCGCACGGGAGACCCCAGCCGGGCAACCAGAGTCGCGGCCGGCACCGGCGTTGCCGTGGGCTACGGGCTGGTCGCGCTGGGCATCGCGCGGGCATTCACCGGGTCGTTCGTAAACGGCCTCTGGCTCGTCTTCGTGGGTTGGTACCTGCAAAGCATGGCCGAGCAGTACCGGAGGCAGGACGCCTCCCGGTCCCGCTTCGCCGGCCTGCGGGTCGGCCCGCTGACGGACACCGCCCCAGCCTACGTCCGCCCGCGCGATCCCCTGGATCGTGTGGTCCAGGATGTGGTGCTCGCGCGAGGGGTGCGCACCATTCCCGTGCTGGCACCGGAGCCGGAACCGGAGCGGACCCCAGGCCCCGGCGGCGACGGCTTCCTTGGGCTCCTCACCTTGGCCGGCATCGTCGCGGTACCGCGCGACCGTTGGGGAGCGACGACCGCCGCCGAGGCGATGGTGCCTGCCTCCTCCCTCCACGCCGTCCGCCCCGACGACCCGGTCGAAGACGCGGTCCGGCTGATGGCCGACCGCGATGTCAATCAACTCGCCGTCCTCGGGCAGGACGGCGCCTTCGTCGGCCTGCTCAACCGCGCCACCGTCATCCGTCACTTGGAGATCCGGGCCACCCTGCCCCCGCAGGACACCGCCGCCCGGACCACCGCCTAGCACGGCAACCGGAACGGCAGACCGCCGTACCGGGGAAGGCATCCACAGATTCCTCGGTGACGATCCCACGCATGATGGGTGTCTTCCGGCAACCGCCCGAGTCTGTGGATAGGACGCGACGGCGAGGGTCGCGTCCTGCCCATGGCCCCGACGGTATGGCATGCCGGTCGTTACCGGCCCGCCGCTGCCGTCTTCAAGGGCGGGGCCACGCGCCCGGAAGCGGTGGGTTCGGCGGTACTGCGGAGCGCCCACCAGACGAAGATCGCTTGGAAGGGCAGGCGGACCCAGGGGTACCAGGAGGCATCCACCAACCCAGGGAGCGCGTCATCGACGCCCGCGACGGCGGCATGCATACACGTTTGCCGGGAAGATGAGCACCAGGTAGACCGCCAGCGCCAAACCAACCTGGTACCGGTACCGGCGAACGAACAACGAAAGCCCACCCAGCACCTCGGCCACGCCGGTGGCATAGACGATCCCCTCCGGGAAGGGAATCCAACCCGGGAAGTAGACGAGGAAGGAGTCGGGCATGGCGAGGTGGGACACCCCGGTGAAGACAAACGCGACAGCCATAGCGCGGCGCATCGCATCCTGGACCGAGCGCCCTCCGAATCGGGCAGGCAGAGCCCAGCCTACGACGGTAATGAGGAGGAGGATGATGAAGAACTGCATTGGAGTAGCTCCTTGCTGACGTTCGCGGTGAGCTGAAACGGCGTGTTAGATAGAAACAATGTTACTTCGCCGACACGGTAGGAGATGAACGTCACAATGGTTTGGCGACCGCGTCACGAATAGGTCACGGTGGCCAGGCTAGAGCCGCTGGGCAGTTCAAAGTCGGCCCGCCTGCAGCGGAGCTTCCTGCCCTGGACCGGGGCTGTCCACTTCAGGATGCCCCCCGCAGTCAGGGCAGCCAGGAACCCGAGGTGTCACCGGACCAAACCCGTTGCGCCCAGGCGTCACCTCCCGCCCAGACCAGGTTCTGTGGCCGCAGCAATCGATTCCCCGGCATCTCCCAGGTGATCCCAAGGCACGGACCAGCGCTGTAGCCGTGGAAGGAACCGTCCGGCTGAGGCTACGGAACCAGGGCGGATCTCCTCAGTACGCTCTCGCGTTTCCGGCGTTGGTGGCGTTGGTGAACGAGTCGCATCCGGTCAGGACCGCGACGACGTCTTCAGGTCGGTCTCGCAGGAAGGACGGCTCTCAGCCGATGTGGTGTCCGGCCCAAATGCTCGGCGGATGAACGGCTTTGTCCCTTCAGGGCCGCTCAGGCGAAGCCAGATCGGCCCCAGGTTCGGCTCGAAGGCGAGCTCGAACCGAAAGAACGAGCAGCAGCGCCGCTCGGCCTCCACGAAGTCCAGCAGCTTGGCCGCCCAGCCGTTCGCGGCAGCGAAGCGGAAGGCGTAGCCGTCGGTCAGTTCGCGCGTCTCTTCTGCCATCGCGAAGAGGTCACGGCGCACCTCATTGGAGCGCGCTGCAAGCGCGGCGTTGTCGAGACCGCAGGCGACCGGCAGCGCCTCGTCGGCGACGGTCCCGGCCACACGCCGCCCCGTCTCCACCGTCAGACCCGCGGCGGCCCAATCCTGCTTGCCCTCGGCATCGTTCCACACCTTCCGGTAGCCGAGCTCTGGCAGGGGCGATCGGCGCAGTAGACGACGATCGCCGCGTCCTTGTCGGGCAGGAGCGCAGATGCCAATTCGTCGATGCGATCGAGCGGCATGTTGACCGCGCCCGGCGGGAGCGCCTTGTGGAAGGAGGGCTCGGGCAACGCTTCGACGATGACGAACGGTTCATTCCGGTCCAGTTTGGCTTTCAGTTCCTCGCGTGGGATGGTCGCAATGGCGGTGGAGGTCACGGTTCCTGTCCATTCCTGCAAACGTCGAGGGTCGCCTCATCGCTCGACCCTGCACCCAATCCGGTACGATCCCCACGGTACGGCTTCAAGCGCACTTGAAGTCAAGGGGGTGAAACGTGGCCCGGTTGCCGATCGGCGAGGTGACCCGGCAGGCGGGGATCCGGCCTTCCGCGATCCGCTACGACGAGGAGATCGGGGTGCTCCCCCGACCGGAGCGGGTCGGGGGGCAGCGACGCTACGATCAAGATGTCGTGACTCGCCTGGCCGTGGTGCGGATGGCCCAGGAGGCCGGGTTCACGATCAAGGACGTGCGTCAGCTCGTGGCGGGCTTCCCTGAGGGCACCCCCGCCTCCGAGCGCTGGCGCGAACTTGCCCACCGCAAGCTGCCCGACGTCGACGCACGCATTGCCCGACTTCGGGCGGTGCGGGCCGTGCTCGAGGAGAGTCTGCGCTGCGGCTGCCTGACGCTGGAAGCCTGCGCTGCCCTCGCCTGGGGGAAACCGAGAGACGTGGCCAGGGCAGCGCGACTCGATTCGAGCGGTGCGGGCTCGAACGGCAGGAGGGGCGACGAACCAGCGCCGCGTCGATAGCCTGAACCGCGTCTGCGCGCCCCATAGCGATCAATTCCGTCGGAGGCGACGCACCGCGGATTCGTCTGGGGGCACATTGCCGCTAGGCCTGATCGAGTCGTGCACCGTCCGGGTGGGACGCGGCACAGCGATCCGACGAGGAGGAACAAGGTCCCGAACTCGGTTCTCTGCCCGGTTCTAGGTGGATACTCCGTGCTATTCCGTCATTGAGGAGGGGTCCTCGATCCGTTGCTTCAACAACGCGTTCACCCGATTAAGCCATCTTGCCAGCCGGAACACTCCCCACTAGGCTGCGACAGCAGCCCACGGACACACGCGACGAGCGAGGGGGAACGCATTCGGTGAACCAGACACAGCCTCGACCCGGAACCGATCCCGTCCAGACCTACGAAGCCTTTTTCGTCCGCTATCAGTTCCGTCCCTGGGCTGGAGAACTGCTGGATCGGGCCAAGCCACAACCCGGAGAGCGGGTACTCGACGTGGCGTGCGGCACCGGCATCGTCGCCCGCATGGTGGCGCAGCGAACCAACGGTCAGGCACGCGTAGTCGGTCTCGATGTCAGTCCGGCCATGCTGAAGGGCGCGCGCTCCGCCGCGGCGAGCGAAGGCGTGGAGATCGCATGGCACGAAGGGAGCGCGGACTCGCTGCCGTTTCCCGACGCCTCGTTCGACCTGGTAGTGGTCCAGCAAGGGCTGCAGTTCTTTCCGGACAAAGCCGCCGCGGTGGGGAAGATGTATCGGGTGCTGGACGCAGGCGGTCGCGTCGTCAGCAGCACCTGGACGGAGATCGCGAACAGCCCTCTTTTTGAGGTCCTTTCTGATCTGGTCCAGAAACATCTCGGGGCGCCGGCCCTACACATGCCATTCTCACTTAGCGATCGGGAGACGCTCAGATCGCTGTTTGTTGATGCCGGGTTCGACGCCGTCGAGGTCGAGCGCGTGACGCGAACGGTTCGGTTCCCGGCAAACGACACATTTGTCGATCTCAGCCTGGCAAGCGCGGCTGCTGCGGTGCCGGCGCTCCAGTCCATGAGCGAGGCCGAGCGAGCGGCGTTGACCGAGGCCGTCCGCTCCGAGATGGAGGCTCCCCGCCAGGCGTATACGGAAGGCGACGAACTGGTCTTCCCTATGGAAACCCATGTTGTCCTGGCTCGGAAATCGGGATAGGTCAGATCACCGTTCGATACTACCGAGCATAAACATTGAGCGTCCTCATGATGCGACGCGAGAGCCGCACGTCAGGTAACAAACATGGGAGACATGATGGAGACCGGCGGCTTTTTGATCCAGGCCGACAACACACTGACCAGGATGGTGGCCCGGCCGTACGATTCCGAAGCGCTCCTGCAGAGACTCCTCGCCGAGCATCCTGACCTACTTGGCGGCGACCAGATCAATTCATCGGACC
>JAUJMG010000413.1 GCA_030446955.1 Thermomicrobiales bacterium | reverse complement strand
TTTGACCTTGCGCAGGTGACGGGTTTTCTCGCCAAGCAGACCGGCGGCGAGCTGCCGCCTGAGCTTGCGACGCAACTTGATGCATGGGCCCGTCGCTACGGCCGCGTTCGCCTGCGTCGGGCGATCATCCTCGAGCCGGACGACGGAGGAGTACTCGCTGACCTCCAACAAGCGGCCGTAGTCGCCGGTCTGACGGTGCACCAGATCGAAGAACATCAACTCCTCGTCGAGTTGCCACCCCAGCCTGCTGACGCCGAGCAGGATCGAGCGCAGGATCCCGAGGGTGTTCTTCTCGCACGGCTCCGGAGCAGGGGGTATACGCCTCAATGGGTCAAGGCTCCCGCACCTCGCTCCCCATCCGATGCGCCAACCGGCTCCACCCGGGACCCGGAATCGGCGACCGCGCGGTCCTCGGCGCCCAGAAACGGGGCATAGGACCACTGCTCGCGAAGCCTGACCGGTCCATACCCGGAATTGACAGCAGGCTTCCCTGTGGTGAGAGCAACCGGCTGCCTCCACCAGGGGCCGGAACTTGCGAACCAAGAGGACAAGGGCGCGAGCAAGCGAATGAGCCGCAGCAGGAACCGGCATCCGTGCCGTAGGGACGAGGAGGGATCACATGACCGACACCACCGTCACCAAGATCAACTCCCACTTCTCTCCCAAGGGAGAGATGGGACAGAAATACCTGGCCACCGGCAAGACGATGTCGATGCGCCTCTGGGAGAACGAGCAGCCCAGCGAGGCCAAGGAGGCAACGGCCCGCGCCTACGAGACGGTGGGCTTCGTGGTGAGCGGCCGGGCGGAGCTGCATATCGAGGGGCAGATGGTGCTGCTGGAACCAGGCGACTCCTGGGTGGTGCCCGAGGGCTCCTCCCACACCTACCGGATCCTGGAAGCCTTCACGGCCGTCGAAGCCACTCACCCACCCGCCAACATTCACGGCCGCGACGAGGGGTAGCAGCGAGCCCGATCCGACAACTCGTGAGACCCCGTTCTCTGGTTCGATTGAGAACCTGCGCTCCCGTCAGCGGGGCAGGAGGGGAAGTGGGTTGGGCGGCGATTCGGATCGCCGCTCGCCTTTTCCTGGAGCACCGGACCGCGTACCATCCGAGGTGCCCGATCGAGGGGGCGTAGCGTGCAGCGGGTGGACGAGCGAGGCGAGGTGGCAGAGACCCGGAGAGGCCGGCGAGCGCAGCGCATGGTGAGTACCCTGCTGCTGATGGCGTCGCTGGCACTTGGCATCGCGGCGGTGGCGCTCTACGTCCGCGATCAGCAGCAAGTGGAGCAGACCCCAGTTCCCCCAACCGCCGAACCTGGCAAGAACGACCTGGTTAGTGTGGCGAACGCGCTGAGAGCCGAAGGGATCGAAGTTGAGTATGGCCGGGGGTCGACGAGCTCACCCGATCTCGATCCGCCCGGACAATTGCTGGAGGTGGACGGCACGCCGCTCTACGTCTTCGTCTACGCGGACGTCGCTTCGAGGGAGGCTGAGTTCAGCGCCCTCGACCCAGCGTCCTTCAATCTGACCAGCCCCAGTGGCCGGCCGGTAGACCTGGGCACGCCTCACCTGACCGCGAACAGCAACGTGATCGTCGCCCTCGCGGGCGGTTCCCCAGACCTGGCCGATCGCGTCGATCGGGCGGTGGCGAGGCTGGCATAGATGACGCAGCTTGCCCCGGCTCCGCAGCGCAGGGACGATACGGCGGTCGCCGATAGTGCCCTCGAGGGGGGCGACCAGCCCCTGCCGGCCGCCCCCCTCGCTCCAGGGACAGAGTCGCGTCCGGGTGAAGAGGAGGACGATCACGGGCGAATCGGCTACGGGCGCTACGGCCGGTACACCCCGCTGGCGCTAGCGCTCCTGCTGATTCTCAGCCTACTCCTCCTCGGCATCTTCGGCCGGGACGCGGAGTCCGTACCGATGGGTGCAACGGGCAAACTGCCGGGTCGACCCGCGCCGGATGTCACCCTGTCGCTTCTCAACGGCGGTTCGCTGCGGTTAGCTGACCTGCGGGGATCGACGGTGGTGGTCAACTTTTGGGCAGCCTGGTGCGAACCGTGCCGGGCAGAAGCCCCGGCATTCCAGGCTCTGAGTGCCGAGGCAGCGAGCACCGGCGAACCCCTGATGGTGGTAGGGGTGGGCCTCAAGGCGGGCGACACGGACGCGGCCGCACGGGCATTCGTCGAAGATCTCGGGCTCACTTACCCGATCGGCCGGGATACAGGGGGCCCCGATCCTGTTCGCGGCCCGATTGAGACCGCGTTCGACATCTCCCCGAACTACCCCACGACGGTCGTCATCCGGCCAGACGGCGTCATCGACAGCGTCCACATCGGGCAGGTCACCAAGGCCCAACTTCGCACTGCCGTCGACGCTGCACGAGGCTGAGCGGCGAGCCGTTTCCGCCGAAGCCGACGAATCAACTCCTGGCAGCCGAGACGCTCCGCCGGATTGGGGTGATCCAGTCCGCGTAGCGGTCGGAACGCCCCCGCACGGTGTCGAAGAAGAGGTCCCGCAGGCGAGCGGTGATCGGACCCATCGTGCCATCGCCGATCTGGCGGCCATCGATGCTTGCGACCGAGGCGACCTGGACGCCGGTGCCGCAGAAGAAGACCTCATCCGCGATGTACAACTCGGAGCGATCGATCTCCCGGGTCTCCGTCGGGATGCCCTCGTCAGCCGCAAGACGGAGGAAGGAGCGGCGAGTGATGCCTTCCAGGATGTCGCTCGTGATCGGTGTGGTCACCAGGACACCGTCGCGAACCAGGAAGAGGTTGCAGGCGCTGCCCTCGGCCACCTTGCCCGCCGTATTCAGCAGGATCGCCTCGTCGGCGCCTTTCTCCTCTGCTTCGTCCTTGGCGAACGACGCGTTGACGTAGGACCCGGAGAGCTTGCCGCGGCCGGGGATGGCGTTGTCCGGGACGCGAACCCAGGTCGAGACGATCGCCCTGAGCCCGCGCGAGGTGTCCAGGTAGTCCCCGAGCGACAGCATGTAGATCGCGAGCTCGTCCCCAACGCCTCGCAACCGGGGGGTGAGCTGGAGCGCGCTTTTGTAGACGAACGGCCGGATATAGGCATCGCCGGTCGGAGCATTTCGCTCAACAAGGGACACGATCGTCTCAGCCAGGGAGTCGCGGGTGAAAGGCAACTCCGCGCGCAGCAGCTTGGCGGAATTCAGGAGCCGGGCGGCGTGATCGGGAAGGCGAAAAATATTGATCGTCTCGCCATCGGCGTCAAGGTAGCCGCGGATTCCGGCAAAGGCTCCGGTCCCGTACTGTACGACGTGGGTACCGACGCTAATGTTGGCCTCAGCGAATGGGACGATTCGCCCCTCAAAGAATGCGTACTCCAGCATCGGCGAGGTCATCGCATCGGTCCTCCTCGGGCATCACGCACAGCCAGGACGTGATCCGTAGCCTCATGACAGGCGGGCAGTATATCGCGCAGCCCGCGTGTGGCACGCGGGCTGCGTAAGGCATGGTGCGGTCAATGGACGCCAGACCGCCCCACGGGTGATCTATTCATCCCGCCGAGCCAGATCGCCCGCTGAGCCCGAAGCGTCCCAGGGCAGGACTGAACACGGTGACGGGGACCCACCAGGGACCGCTCATCGCACACGGCAACCCGAGAACCGACCAGGAGAAACGCTCGGGAGCGCGAGGAGAGAGTGCGATGGCGACAAGACTCGTCTGGCGCCGATGCGGGACGTGTGGGCAACTCACGTTGGTGCCGGTAAGTGCTAACGTCTGCTGGCAGTGCGGAGCCGCCCTCCCCGAGCCCCGGGGTGATGTCGACCCAAACACTGGACGCGGATCGGTCGACGCACAGCCGGGCGAATTCCCCGCCCCCATCGCCTGGACCCCTTTCTCCTCCGCGGAGAACCTGGGCCACCCATCGGCTGAGCCAAACCCGCTTGATCCGACGCCGGCCGAGCGCAATTTACCGCCGGCAAAACCACACTTTATGGACCTAAGCCCTGATGACGATGCCGTCGCCACACGGCTCCTGGAAAGCGTTTTCCCCGACGGCCTCATCCTGTAGGCGGCGGGACCTTGTTGGACCGGGAGATTGATTGAGAGAGGTCTCCTT
>JAUJMG010000077.1:11290-13911 GCA_030446955.1 Thermomicrobiales bacterium | reverse complement strand
GGACCCTGCCTCTTAAACGATCGTATTCCTCAGCCGTCCGAGCCGCTCGATCTCTAACTCCACCTCGTCGCCGGCCTGGAGCCACGGGTGGGCCTGCTCGCCGAACTCAAGGAGGCAGCCGCCACCGACAGTGCCGGAACCGATCACGTCACCCGGCTGGAGTTCCACGTTCTGGGAGGCGCGCTCAATCATCTGGGCGAAGGTCCAATGAAGGTCCTTGGCGTTACCACGAGCGACCTCCTCCCCATTGATCCGGGCGATCATGGTGAGGTCGTGTCGGCCGTCGACGAGTCGGTCCGCAAGTTCCTCGGTGGTGACCATGAAGGGACCCAGCGAGGTCGCGAAGTCCTTGCCCTTGGCGGGACCGAGGCCGACGCTCATTTCCTGGCGCTGGATGTCCCGGGCACTCCAGTCGTTCATGATAGTGAAGCCAGCCACGTAGCTCAGCGCGTCCTCCGCCGGGATGTCGCGGCCGTTCTTCCCGATCACGCAGGCCAGTTCCAGCTCGAAGTCCAGTTCGTTCGTTGCCGCCGGCTTGGGGACATTGTCGTCAGGGCCGTAGACGCTGCCGGGGTGAGCGAAGTAAAAGACGGGCACCTCATACCAGGCGGCGGGAACTGACCGTCCCCGTCGTTCGTTCGCGGCCCGGACATGCTGCTCGAAGGCGTAGAAGTCGCGCAGGCTGGGTGGCTGGGGAAGGGGGGCGAGGAGCTTCGCTTCCCACGCAGGAACTGCGAGGTCCTGGGGGACGTGAAGTGCGTCGCGGAACTCCTCGGCGAACCCTCCAGCGGCGGCAGAGAGGGCCACTAACCCTTCAGGGCCGCGCTCCAGCAGCGCGAGCATCTCCACTGGGGTGTCGCTACCCAGCAGGGCCGCCACGTCGACGATCCTGTCCCCCTGAACCATGCCTGCGCGGGGGGCACCGGTGTGCCGCTTGTGGGTGTAGGTCGCCAGTCGCATCCGTTCCTCGCTACAGGTTGCCGCGTCGCGCCTGCTCCGCCTCGAGGGCGACGAAAAGGGCCTTGAAGTTGCCGGCCCCGAATCCCTGGGCACCGTGCCACTCGATGATCTCGTAGAAGACCGTCGGGCGATCCTGGACACCCTTGGTGAAGATCTGGAGTAGATAGCCGTCTTCGTCGCGGTCGGCCAGGATGCCGAGGCGTTGGAGAGCGTCGAGCGGCTGGTCGATCTCGCCGATCCGTTGCGGCAGGTCCTCGTAGTAGGTGCCGGGGATTGTGAGGAAGCCAATGCCGCGCTGCCGCATCGCCTCGACGGTGGCGACGATGTCGTCCGAGACCAGGGCAACGTGCTGGACGCCGGGGCCGCCGTAGAACTCCAGATACTCCTCGATCTGACTCTTGCGCTTGCCCTCGGCCGGCTCGTTGATCGGGAACTTGATCTTCCCGGACCCGTCCTGCATGACCTTCGACATCAGCGCCGAGTATTCGGTGCTGATCGCCTCATCATCGAAGTGGGCGAGTTGGCTAAAGCCAAGCACGCGCGCATAGAAGTCAACCCAGCGGTCCATTGCCCCGAGTTCGACATTGCCGACGACATGGTCGACCCGCCGCAGCCCGACTCCCGGATCATCCTTGGCGACCAGGGGATCATCCCGGCGGCCAAAACCCGGCGCGAACGTCCCCTGGTATTGGGAGCGGTTGACGAACGTGTGGACCGTGTCGCCGTACGATCTGATGGTTGCCTTCTGCAGCCGGCCTTTTTGCCCCTCGATCCAGGTTGGCTCCATCACCGGCTCCGCACCACGGGCGACCGCCGCCTCGAAGGCAGCCGCCGCGTCGTCGACCCGCAGCGCGATGTCCTTGACACCATCTCCGTGAATGAGGACGTGGCGGGCGATGTCCGAATCGGGCCCGAGCGCGGAGGTCAGCACCAAGCGGATATCGCCCTGCTCAAGCACGTAGGAGGCTCGCTCACGAACCTTAGTCTCCGGCCCAGAGTAGGCCACCAGGCGGAAGCCGAATGCGGTCCGGTAGAAGTGGGCAGCCTGCTTGGCGTTTCCGACGTAGAACTCGAGGTAGTCGATCCCTTGAAGGGGAAGGTGATCGGCCGGTGGCGCGGTTGGAGCCGGACCGGGGGAGCGGGTCGGGGATTCAAGCATCACCACACCTCCTCATCGAGGTCGCTGTCGAGGCCGCGCCAATGCGGCCGCTGAGTGAGACTGGGACACCCGAGAGTCACGGTCGAGCGCGAATTCTACACCGCGACCGCGTCATCCCGGCCCCCGGACATCGAACTGAGAGGGACCGCTTTCCGTGTGCATCACGCTTTGCGCAGGTCTTGGCACGTCGGTTGCATGTGCCTGTCCCCGTGAGGAGTCTCGATCGCCGGCCAGCGAGGCCAGAGCAGGTCGGGCGTGACATGGAGAGAAGGCACCGTGAATTTCTTCTTGTGGATCATTATCGGCATCCTGGCCGGCTGGCTGGCTGGGGTCATTACCCGAACGAACCGCAGCATCTGGGGCGATCTGGTGCTGGGCCTGATTGGGGCTTTTGTTGCCGGTTGGCTCATTGAGGGTTCGGTCGGTGGCGACAGCGGGTTCATCGGCAGCCTGGTCGCGGCGACGATTGCGGCCGTCGTGCTGGTGCTGTTCAAGAACTGGG
>JAUJMG010000077.1:2546-11190 GCA_030446955.1 Thermomicrobiales bacterium | reverse complement strand
GACCCCGCTCCCCGGTCCATGATTCGCTCGGGCTGCTTGCCCCCACGAGTCGGAGATGCCGTGCTCTCTGCCCATCGCCACGACAGAACCATGTCAGAGGAACCTGCCAGTGTCCGCGTGCCGCTCCGCATTCTCGCCATTGACGTCGGAGCCGGGACCCAGGACATCCTGGTCTACGAGAGTGACAAGACCCCTGAGAACTGCTTCAAACTGGTCCTGCCATCCCAGACCCAAGTCGTTGGCAAGCGCCTCCGCGACGCGGCGGCGGCTCGCCTCCCGGTGCACCTGACGGGCACGCTGATGGGTGGCGGGGAGTCCGGCTACGCCGTGGCGGACCACCTCGCCGCAGGGCTGGCAGTAACGGCAACTCCCCGCGCTGCGGCGACAATCCACAACGATCCGGACCGGGTGGCACGTCTTGGCGTCGAGATCCGGAACGAGGCTCCGCCAGGTGCCGCGATCGTGGAGACCAAGGACATCGACCTTGATGCGCTCGGATCCGCGCTTCGAGCCTTTGGCGTTGAGCTGCCAGAGGTGGTCGCGGTGGCGGTACAGGATCACGGGTATCGGCCGGGCGCGGGCAACAATGAGGTGCGATTTGACTACCTTCAGAGCCTGATCGACGGCGGCGGCGATCTGGCGGGAATGGTCTACCGGGAGCCACCGGCTGGCATGACGCGCATGGCGTCGGTGGCACAGATGGTTCCCGGGGTGTATCTGATGGACACAGGCGCTGCCGCAGTCCTTGGCGCGCTGGGAGATTCCGCGGTGGCGACGGCGGTGGAAGGCCAGGGGGCGATTCTGGTCAACGTCGGAAACATGCACACCTTCGCTGTGTTGGTTCGGGGACATCGCTTGTTCGGCCTCTTCGAGCACCACACCGGTGGGATCACGCCAGCCATCATTGGCGATCTTGTCGACCGCCTCAGGGCCGGCACTATCCAGACCGAAACCTTCAGACGCGACTTCGATGGCCATGGCGCCGCGCTGCACCCAGCGTATGAGGACGAGGGGCCGTTCACGTTTGTCGCTGTGACGGGTCCGAACCGTCGCCTAGCCCGGGGACTGGGCTACCACATGGCTGTTCCCCATGGGGACATGATGCTGGCCGGCGCCTTTGGTTTGGTGGAAGGAGTGCTCCGCTCGCTTGCTGAGGAGGGACGGAATCCGGGTATCAGCCTTCTAGCGTTGCCTGATGGGAACGTACCGTAGTCGGCTACTGCTTGTTGTCTTCGGAAGCCCCGGTCAGTCCCCCTTCGGAGCGCCGCGGTCCGGGGTGGGCTGCTCGGGTGCCTCGGGTTGGGGTGTTGGGTCGAGCGTCGGCGCGGGTTCCGACGTTGCCGTTGGCGGGTCGGGCGGTGGATCCGTGGGCTGTGGCATCGGTGTGTCCGTCGGCGGCGGTTCGGGCGTGTTGGTCGGGGCGGGAGGAAGCGTCGCCGTCGGGGGTGGAGCAGGGGTGTTGGTAGCCGTAGGCGGTGGGGTGGCGGTCGCTGGACGCGGAGTCACCGTCGGTGTGGGGGTTGGCGCGGACGACGGTGTGGCCGTCGGATGCGGGGTCGGGGAGATCAAGACCAAGATCGGAGATGGGGTTGGAGTTGGGGAGATCGGGGTCGAGGTCGCGGTCGGGTAAGTTGGTACCGGCGTCGGCGTTGGAGGGATGACCGTCGGTGCGAGTGGTATGGGCGTCGCCGTAATCGTTGGAGTATCGGCACGAACGACCAGAAGCTCAGCGACCGGCGGAGCTTCTGGCGCCGACGTGGTCGCGGTCGCTGGTTGACTCCCGGTATCGGCAGAGCGCGGAGCGAGAGGCGCAGGGGCAGCCGTTGTCGGGGGCGGGGGCATCGCCGTGGAGACATCCGCGGTCGGAAGTTGGGACGTGGTGATGTTAACGGGACGACTCGTCGGTGTCGGCGAGGGCCGCGCCGCCCGGGCGAGGGCACGGGAGGGGGTTGACGACGCCGGCGAAACGGTCGGAATCCGGATCACCCGAGCTGTCGGCGTCACGTCCGCATCTTCACTATAGGGAGCAGTGGCGACTGGCCGGGTATTCCCGGACGGACCGCTCTCGAGAGGGACCGTCGTGGGCAACGCTATGGTAGCGGTCTCAGTTGGTGCAGCGATTTCTGTTCCATTGATCTGACGCCGCGTCGGGTCTTCGGGATTTTCATCTCCTGACGGCAGCACGATGTAGGCGAGCACCGCGGTCACGCTCCCCGCGATAACCAGGGCGGTGCCCATGGGAGCGAGGATTGCGGCCTTCGTGATGAGGCGGAGCAACGGGATGCGAGACATCCATTGTGCCTCAGTTGACGGGCTGATCGGGCTGAACGAAATCGAGAATGCCGGGCCAGGTGGTGGCCGTCTCATCGAACAGGCGGCGATCTGAGACGCCGCCACGATTCAACGAATTATCTGTGTCGTGAGATGAAAACGCGTCACAGGGGTCGTCGGTTTCATTCACCGCACGGTTGGTGCCCCCAACGGCCGCGCCATGTCCGGAGACCCTTGGCGTCTCGGTGCGAGCCGCGTGCGGCCAATCATGGCAGCCGCTGTCCCCATGTCGAGAAGACGACGGTGTCCACCCAACTGGATCGGGCTGGGGGGCACATCTCGCTCACAACCTCGCAGAAGTGGCTGAGGTCAGCGTGGACGGGACGCTCTCTCCCGGTGCTGGCGGTCAGCCGCGCCGCGCCGCCCGTGCCGCCCGGGCGACGGCCGTCTCGCGCTCCACCAGGCGCAGCGCCGTGGCGGCGAGAAGCGTGAGGGCGACGATGGCGATGGCACCAGCAAGGATCTGGGGTGGGTTGTCGCGGCTGATCCCCGTGAAGAGCAACGAACCCAGGCCACCCGCGTTGATCCAGGCACTCACCGTGGCAAGGCTGAGCGTGGTCACGAACGCGGTCCGGATCCCGGCAAGGACTACAGGGAGCGCGAGAGGCCAGCGGACCTGATAAAAAACTTGCCAGTCCGTCATGCCGACACCGCGTGCTGCCTCAAGGGTGGGCGCGTCAACGCCCCGGAGCCCTGCCACGATGTTGCGGACGAGAAAAATCTGGGCGTAGGTCGCGAGCATCACGATCGCCGGCCTCCGCCCGAGCCCCTGACTCGGAATCAGGAAGGCCAGGAAGGCGAGGCTCGGTACGGTGTAAAGAGCGCCGAGGAGACCAAGCACCGGCAGGGTTAAGGTGCGAAAGCGGCTGGTCAAGATCCCGAGTGGAACCGCCGTCAGGAGAGCTAGGCCTACGGCGATGGACGCCAATTCGAGATGATCCAGCGTGAGCTGCAGCACCTGGGGCCAATGTTCGGATAGGTAGTCTAGGGTCAAGCAGGAGACTCCGATGCCGAATTCAAACGCTGCCCTGCTGGCCGGAGAACCCAACCGCCGGCTCTGCCGGCCACCCAGCACCGCTCCGTGTCCCCGCGCGCTGGATCACCCCGAGGTCGACCGTACCGAGCGGTCGGGCATCATCGTCAATCACCACCACTCGATCGGCACCACTTTCGAGCAGCGCTCCCAGCGCATCGCGAAGGCGGGCGGCGCGCTGCAGCCTCGGTTCCACCGGGCCGACCGGTCCAGCGAGTGGTGTCAACACTTCAGAGACGGACACCAGACTCAGCCGGCGCAGGACGTCATTCGCGCCGACGAGGTTTGCCACAAAGGAGTCTACCGGCTCCATCACAATGCGCATCGGCGTGGCGAACTGGACGACCCGTCCTTCCCGCATCACCACGATCTCGTCGGCCAACCGGACCGCTTCCTCGATGTCGTGGGTGACGAAGAGCACGGTTTGGCGGAAACGGGTGTGGATCTGGCGGAGCTCGTCCTGCAGGCGCGTTCGCGTGATCGCGTCCACCGCCCCGAACGGCTCATCCATGAGCAGGGTGCTGGGATCCGCTGCCAGAGCGCGGGCCAGTCCCACTCGTTGCTGCTCACCACCGGAAAGCTGTGCCGGGTAGCGTCGGCGGTAATCGGCCGGCGGAAGACCGACAAGGTCCAACAGTTCATCCACCCGGGTTGCAATCCGCGCTTTGTCCCACTTGAGGAGCGTGGGCACGATGCCGATGTTCTCCGAGATTCGCATGTGCGGAAAGAGCCCGCTCTGCTGGATCACATAGCCGATTCGCCGCCGCAGCGCGGGAGCTGGGAGAGCGTGGATGTCTGTCCCATCCACCGTAATCCGGCCGCGGGTCGGCTCATACAGGCGGTTGACCAGCTTTAGCAACGTCGTCTTACCACAGCCGGACGGACCGAGCAGCACGACAAACCGTCCCGGCTCGACCCGTAGTGAAACGTCATCCACCGCTGGTCTTGGTGTGTCCGGAAACGCCTTGGAGACGTGCTCAAAGGCGATGGCGCCGCTCGATTGCGTGGCGGGCTGGTCGGTCGTCGTGGTTGGGGTCCTCCGCTGGATGGCGGCGTGGTGGGGCTCGTGTCTCCCTCCACCGTCCCTCCCGCAATGTGTGGGAGGTGGAGGGAGACCACGATCTGCGGCGAATCCGGGTCTCCCCCTATCGAGGGCAGGGGAAGGGGTGACGGATGGGCGGGGGTCGGCTACGAGATTCGGCTACTCAGCAGGAATCAGTCCATTCTCCTCCAGGAATGCGCGGGCAACGTCCTCGGGTTCCTTCTTGTCTGGGCCGGACACTTGGTAATTGAGACCGGACATCACCTCGTCCGTCAGGAGCGGCGTCACCGCGTTCAGCGTCGGGGCGAGGTCTGGGTAGGCGTCCAGCGTCTCCTGGCGGACGACCGGCACCACATGGTAGGGCGGCCAGAGCCCCTTGTCGTCTTCAAGGACCACCAGATTGAGCCCGAAAATCTCGCCGTCGGTGCCGAAGGCAAGAACCACCTCGGCCTCACCCTGCTCGATGGCCTGGTATTTGATTCCGGGAGCAACGCCGAGGATCTCTCCAAACTCGAAGTCGCCGTAGACCCGCTGCAGGCCGATCATCCCATCCTGCCGCTCCGGGAAGTCCACCGGCGCCGAGATCGTCAGGTCATTCGCGATCTCCACGAGCTGCGAGATGCTGGTGACCCCTCGCTCCTCAGCAAATTCCCGCTTGACCGCCAACGCCTGGGTGTTGTTGAACGGCACTTGCTCCAGCAGGACCAGATTGAACTGATCCTTGTATTCCTGCGCTACCCGGTCGTAAACAAGCTGGTCAATCGATTGGTCGGCGGCCGGGGAAGCGCTGGGAGAGGCGGCCACCGGCGTCGCCGTCGCCGCGACCTGCTCAACGGGAATCTTCAGCACCTCGGTCAGCGACGTGCCGGTGTACTCCGGGTAGAGATCGATCTCATTGTTGACGATGGCCGCGTGGGCGATCCCCGTGCCACCGAGGTTGAGTTTGAGTTCGACCGGAATACCCGCGTTCTCCAGCAGAAGCCCGTACATGTGGCCCAGGATGAACTGCTCGGTAAAGTCCTTGGAGCCGATCCGAACCGGGTTGTCTTGAGCGAAGCCAATGCGGGGCTGGGCAAGAGCGAGCCCACCGACGAGCGGCGCTGAAACCGCGCCCTTGACTAACGTTCTTCGGGTGATCATCGAACACGTTCCTCCTCGTACACGAACGCAGGGCCGTCAGCCGCCCCGCAGGGCGCGGCGGACACCTGATGCCTATGCGGCCGGCGGGGCGACGAAGCGCTCTACAGCGCCGAGCAGCGTCTCCGCCAGTAACGCCAAAAGGGTGACGGGGATAGCCCCGACCAGCAGCAGTTTGTTATCGAGTAACGTGACACCGCTGGTGATAAACGTACCCAATCCGCCCACGCCGATAAACGAGGCGAGGGTAGCACTTGCGACAACCTCGACGGCTGCGGTGCGAATCCCCGCGATCACAACCGGCAGCGCGAGCGGAAACTGGACCTTGAAGAAGACCTGCGTTGGGCTCATGCCCAGCCCTCGCGCATTCTCGAGCACGGCGGCGTCCACGTTGCGCAGCCCGGCGTCAGTGTTGACCACCAGAGGTGGACCTGCAAGTGCCGTCAGCGCCAGAAGCGCCAGAGCGAACGTCGGCTGCAGGAACGGAATCAAGCGGCGAATCTCCCCGAGGTACGGATAGAGCAGAAAGAGGACCGCCAAACTCGGGATCACGCGGATCGCCGCGACGGCATTGAGAAGCGAGGGGCCCACCCGGGTGTTTCGTGAGGCGAGCACTCCCATCGGCAGGAAAATGAGGATCGCCAGAGCCAGGGCAGCGACGCTGAGACGGACGTGCACCGAGAGTGCCTGCTGAAACTTTTCGGGATTCTCCTGGATGTATTGGAGCGTGTCGCGGAGAAGACCCATCAGGTCAGGATATCCCTTCTCAGCGGTGAGGCGGGCAGCAACCCGGTCGTGCCCGGTGCCAATGTCGCCCGCCACGAACCCACCCAGCCCTGGCACAGGGAGCCCACTCGCGATGCGTCCTGCCTGTCGTGGGGAGACAGATGGGGCGACACCCGACGAGAACCGATCTCGAGGCGGCCAGGTGTTGCCACCCGCTCAATCGGCCGCGCCGAGGACGAGGCTGGCATTGATGCCGCCGAAGCCAAACGAATTGGTCATCAGGTAAGGTACGGCGACGTCACGCCCGCCCGGTGGCATCACATCGAGATCGCATGCCGGGTCTGGATCGGCCAGGTTCGCGGTGCCCGGCAGGTGACCGTGAGTTAGGGCGAGTGAGCAGATCGCCGTCTCGATGGCGCCGGTGGCACCAAGCGCGTGCGCATGAAGCCCCTTCGTGCCGCTGACCGCCACGTTGTCGGCATGATCTCCGAGGGCCAGCCGGATGGCCCGGCACTCAGTCGGGTCGTTGAGGACCGTGGAGGAGCCGTGGGCGTTGACGTAGGCGATGGCTTCGGCCGGTAACCCGGCATCGGCCAGCGCGTCAGTCATAGCACGGGCGGCTTCGGCACCATCGGGGCGAGGAGCGGTCATGTGATGGGCATCGTTGGTGGTGCCATAACCGAGCAGTTCCGCGTAGATGGTGGCGCCGCGTGCCTTCGCATGCTCCAGATCCTCGAGCACGAGCATGGCTCCCCCTTCGGCCATGACGAACCCGTCCCGGCCCGCGTCGAACGGTCGACTCGCCGTCGCAGGATCGTCGTTGCGGGTGGTGAGGACCCGGATCAACGAGAACGAGCCGAAGGTGAGGGGGGCGAGCGGTGCCTCGACCCCACCCGCGAGCATGGCGGTCGCGCGGCCATCACGAATCAGACGAGCGGCCTCGCCCAAGGCGATCACGCCGGAAGCGCAGGAGTTGGCATTGGCGATCGTGGGGCCGGTGAGGCCCAGCTCGATAGCGATGTTGCAGGAGGACGCCCCGCCGAAGACCGAGAGGGCGAGCAATGGGCTGACCGCGCGCAATCCCTTCTGGAGATAGACCGCGTGCTGGTCCTCCGCGTAGGCGACACCGCCGAGGGCCGACCCCGTGTAGATGCCCATTCCAGCCGCGGCAGCCTCGGCCGGGGTCATGCCTGCATCGGCCAGCGCCATCATGGCGCACCCCAGACCAAGCTGGGAGAATCGATCTAGGCGGTGGGCTTTCTTGGGGTCCATGAAGTCGAGGGGCTCGAACTCCACCTCAGCCGCGACTTGGCAGGCGAAGGGAGAGGGGTCGAATCTGCTGATCCGACGCACCGCCGATTCCCCGCGCCGCACCCCGTCCCAAAGCGCGTCCGTGCCGTTACCGATGGCGGTGATCGGGCCGATGCCAGTGATAGCGACCCTGCGCCCCTGCTCAGCCATCAGCGTG
Source organism: Thermomicrobiales bacterium (assembly GCA_030446955.1). Classification (GTDB taxonomy): domain Bacteria; phylum Chloroflexota; class Chloroflexia; order Thermomicrobiales; family UBA6265; genus LC2-1. The sequence continues at coordinate 3,453 of JAUJMG010000077.1, read as the reverse complement.
CTACCTGTAACCGATGAAAACGCCCCGAAATCATGGATGTCCCCCCCGTCGTTTCGCCATCACATCTGGCTATCAGGCCGGTCGTTTGTCGATGAGCGCTTCGTCTCCACGATGCCCTTAATCGTTGCCAGGGTCTTGCCGGCGATGTTGCCGATGAACTGCGGCCCGATGATCCGGTCCGCTAGAAAGCCGCCAATGAGTGGCCACGGCGGTTTGAACTCGTGCCCGATACGGACGAGGACCCGGTCCGGCTGGGGATCGAAGGTCCAGTCGACAACCATGCCTTTGACCACGCCGGCAATGTGACGGTACGTGATCACTGGAGTCGGCCCGTCCCGGTGGATCTCCTGCACGGCCCGCCACTTGACAGGGATGCGATCCCGTCGCGCCGCCATCTCGACCACCTTGCGGTCGCCGCCGCCCTCGAGAAGGGTGACCCAACGGTAGTGCGGCAGGATCTCCGGCCAGCGCTCGATATCGGCAGCAAGCGCAACGATGTGGTCCAGATCCCCCCGCATCTCGACGACGTTTTCCGTGTGCATCGATGACCTCAAGGACAGCGAGCCGGTTGTGGAAGCGACGATCGGGCGATGGGACGCCTGCCGCGAGACCTCCGCGAACGAGGAAGTGTAGCCGTCAAGCGTCAGATCGATCGCAATCTCGGCTACCGACGTTCGCGGCGGAGCGTCCCTGCCGTCAAGGACTACGGTCGCAGGAGCCGGGCCAGGAATAGCGGGGAGAGGGCTTGACGCGCTGGGCGAACGTTTCCGAGGACGCCCGCGAGCGTCTCTCCCAAGGCGGACCGGCGATCGAGGCGTTCCGTGACGTAGTCCATCAAGACAGGGGCGTGGATGAAGCCCTGCACGATCCAGCAGACCTGTCGCTTCGTGGTGAAGGTGCGGCGGCG
>JAUJMG010000077.1:0-2446 GCA_030446955.1 Thermomicrobiales bacterium | reverse complement strand
GCTAGTTTCTCTGCGACCAATGGGATCCCGGCCAAACCCTGCTCGAAGAAGCGCTCCAGCGACCCGTCTCGTCCGCTCACGGCGGCCGCGTTGGCGACGAACGCGACGTTGGTGAGCCCGTTCTCCAGTGGGGCGAGTCCGGCGTATCCATGCCGGGCGACATGCATCTCGCCGTGTCGATCGAGGCCAGTCACGCCGCGGTAGTGGGCAACCAGGCCGGTGTGTTGAGGCCAGCGAGTTGGAACATCTAGCCCGAGGGCGCGGCTGACGACGGAGTGGTGTCCGTCAGCGCCCACGATAAGAGGAGCGAGCAGGCGCTCGCGCGTCCCACCGATCGTCGCCTCGACGCCAACCACCCGACCGTTCTCGACCAGGACCTCTCGAACGTGAGCACGCTCGCGGACGGAGGCGCCTACCTCGGCCGCGCGCTGAAGCAACAGGTGGTCGAGGCGGTGACGGGAAAGACCAATGGCCGTGCGACCTGGATGCCCCTTAGCAAAGTTGGCGAGGTAGCTCCGGCCCCCGGGGGCAAAGGTACGCATCGCCTCCATCCGGTGGGGACCGGCAGCCAGAACCGCAGCCTCCACCCCTAGCACCCCCAGCACCCGCACCCCGCCGGGGTTGAGGTACTCCGAGCAGGCTTTGTGGCGCGGGAAGCTCGCCTTGTCCAGCACCAGCACGTCATGCCCGGCGGCGGCCAACAAGGTGGCAGTGGCGCTGCCTCCCGGCCCCGCACCGACCACGATGACCTCCGCGTCGTAGGAACGAGATCTCGCAACGGTCACCGCTCTGCATCCACCGGCTGATTGGCCGGAGGACCGGCCAGGGATGGACTGAAAGCGGTGTCCGTCTCCTGTGACGGAGAAGGAGCTTCAGACGGGAGGGATGGTTGATGTACTGCCGTCATGCGGAAGAGGGGCCGGCGCCGGACCGGCGCGCCCAGAATGCCAGCACGCGCCAGGAGGTCCTCCAACTCGGTCGGCGTGTAGGCCCGGAGGACAGAGAGGGGCGCATCGTGACGGGTCATGCGGTTTCGAGTAGCGAGGCGGGAGGAGAGCCAGGCGCCGGCATAGCCGTGCCAACTTCGGGCGAGGTCGTTCAGCACGAAGCCGTGCCGGGACAGGCGGTGCATCTCACTCAGGACCGCGACCGCATCGTCCGGTGGGAAGTGGTGCAGGGTCATCGAGCAGAGCACCACGTCGAAACTGCGATCCGGCAGGTGGACCGCTCGGGCGTCATAGCGAGCGAGTTCAATCGCCGGCTCTCCCGCTACGACCGGACTTGCCGCCGCAAGGATGTCGTCGGAGAAGTCGCTGGCAACGATCCGGACCTGGCGGCGGTGGCGGCGCCCCCATCTCGCGATGGCGAGGGGAATGTCACCTGAGCCGGTCCCGAGGTCGAGGACCGATGCCTCGCGGTCGGGAGGGACCAGGGAGAGGAGGGCAGGCAGCTCGGAGAGGACTGCCGCCGTGCCGCCCCCGAGGCGGTTGACGCGGCGGATGTCGCGCAGGTTCGCGGCAAGCTCAACCGGATCCTGGCCAGGTTCGTCCATTAATTCGGTGGCCTCGCGCCGAGGCGGCACCGCCGTCGCCCGGGCCATGGCGTGCCATGCGGGGCGGAGAGCGGCCGGGACGTTCACTCGCAAACTCCTCTCGGTGGACCAGGTGCGGTGAATTCCTCACGCATCGCCGAAGCCGGTCTTCGTCTGGCACCCGGCCGGAATTCAGAGAGCAACTCGCGGGGCACCATACGCCCCGTCGAGCGGCCGGGGCAAGGTCGCGCGATCGTCCGAGGGAAGTGACAGCGACATCCGGGCCTGGTCATTTGGGGAGGAATGTGCGTTGGACGACAAATTGGACCGCGGCGGCCAGGACGCCTGGAGAACTTCCCTCCCAGACAGTTTATGAAGCACCCTACAATGGGGAGAAGGGTGACAACGGCACGATCGGGGACGATGGTGGCGAAGCGGAGGTCCCGACGCCAAATTTCACTGCATTGTGGCCCTCCCGACGGTGCGTTTCACCTCGTTGATATTTTCGTGACAGCAGGATGAGAGCATCAGCGATAGATCGATCCATAAAGTGGATCAGGCCCAGCAGTAGGCTGGCAGAGCCAGCCGGAGAGGGCTGTTCCTCCGGCGCCTCAGATTAGAGCGACGAACGACGGCCCGGCCAACGGCTATCTCCGTATCGTAAAGCCGGAGTACCGGGGGCCACGGCAGCAAGAAGGGAACGGATCCATGTTTCGACGTCATCGCGGCGGCAATAACGGACAGGCGTCGGCGGCCTCCTCCAACCCTGACGCCATCATTCGGGCGGAAGGGGTGGTCAAGACCTATGACACCGGCACGAGCCAAGTCCCCGCCCTGCGGGGGATCGACGTCTCCGTCCGCCGGGGCGAGATGGTGGCGGTGATGGGGCCCTCCGGCTGCGGCAAGACCACCCTC
>JAUJMG010000412.1:2502-4098 GCA_030446955.1 Thermomicrobiales bacterium | reverse complement strand
GGCGCCACCCACCTCTGCCTCAGCACGATGGGCAACGGCTTCACCAGCCCCGCCCAGCACGTCGCGGCGCTGACCCGAGCCGCGAGCGAACTCGGCGTGGGCAACCCCTAGACGTGCCGACCATTGCCGCAATCATACGTTCCCGTGGAGAGGTCCGCTACCAGGAGCCCGAGCCGTACGGATGAGAACATCACGGAACGCCTGAGCCACATGGTGGACACGTGGGTTCAGCCCGTTCTATACCGGCTTCCAGCCTACCTCCGGGAAACGTGCGGGCTGGTCAACGCAGTCACGCCTCAACATGGCACGTGTCCACTGCTGCGTCTGTCACGTAGCAAAGCCAGGGCCGGTGCAGCAGCGACCGGCCCCTCACCTTGACCAAGGGCCAGCAATGGCGGACCGCCGGCTTCGACGTCATCCACCGCAAGCCCACCCGCTGATGTGTCACTCAGTCCCCCGCCACAGGGGCCGCGGCGATCGTCCCTTCGGTTAGGCGCTGCCCGGCGCGCAAGAGCGCCACGCCCACGTGACGCCGCAGGGAGGAGCCAACGTCACGCGTCGCTCGGTGACCCGAGATGTTTCCACTGGCCTTCGCCCGGCCATGCTCACGGTCGTTTCCCTCCCAGTCATGGGCAGCACGCATCACCCGAACCAGATCGCCTGCGGTGAACGGCAGCATCGGGGTCTCCTTTCCCGGCGGCGTTTCTGACTCCGGTCCGGACGCCCCGCCCGGGCCTTGCCGCTACCTCTCCATCATGCTGTTGCGAGCCGCCTAGGGCATGGGGAGGACTACCCATTGGGGCTACGCCATCGTCGACAGCGTTCGTCGAGCCCCCTGCGTAATCCCTGCACCCGCACGCTGAGGAGGAGCAGGGAACGATCAAGACGAACGGCGAGGAAGGCCGCTCAGACGAGACCGTCGCGAACGGCCCGGGCGGCGGCGGCGGCCCGGGAGGAGACCTCCAGCTTGGCAAGGACGGCGGCGACGTGCTTGGACGCAGTGCGCGGACTGATGAAGAGCTGGTCCGCGATCTCCCGGTCGGAGCACCCGATCACGAGCAGCCGGAGCACCTCGACCTCGCGCGGAGACAGGCCGAGAGGGTTCTGCGCGCCGTTCCCGCGTCCCATGATGGTCGGCCCATCGAACTCGACGGCCGCCGCGGCCGCCTCCGCAATGATGTCGGCGAGCGCCGCCTCCTGGCCCTCACGCCAGGCGAGGGTGAACGCCGGTTCGTCCAATCGGGCGCGAATCGCCGCCCGGGCCTCCTCGAAGCTCGCGGCGACCTCGACGGTGAAGGCGAGGGCGTGGCGCCGATACTGGCCCTCCGCCGCCCCAAGGAGGCGCGCGGCCCGCTCCGGCCACCCTCCTCCTGCCCTCACATTGGCCAGCCCCACCAGCGAATCGGCGATCCCCGCCACGTCGCGATCTTCGGCACGCAGAACCAGGCTCTCTTGATAGAGCCTCGCGGCCCGGGCGAAGTCGCCCCGAGCTTTGGCGACGCGGGCGAAGTTGAACAGCGACCAGGCCGTGCCCCAGGCGTTGCCAATCTCCCTCCAGCGACCGATCGCCTCCTCCAGCACCGGCGCCGCCCGGTC
>JAUJMG010000412.1:0-2402 GCA_030446955.1 Thermomicrobiales bacterium | reverse complement strand
CCGTGGAAGTTCCAGAACAGCATCAGCGCGTAGCCCAGGCGGAGCGACTCCTCTGCCCACCCGTCATGCTCGAACCAGGCGGCAGCCGCCCGCAGGTTGTCGTACTCACGCTCCACGAGGGCCCGCCAGGTAGGGTGGTCCGACCACTGCCGCGACTTCGCCGCCTCCGCAACGGCGAGGAAGAAGACCGCGTGCTGCCGGCGGCACTCGTCCACCTCGCCGTGTTCGGCCAGCCGCTCCAGACCGAACTCGCGCACCGTCTCCAACATCCGGTAGCGCGGCTCCACCCCCGGTCCATCCTCACACCGAACGAGGCTCTTATCCACGAGGGAAGCGAGACCTTCCAGGACGGATGTGGAGGCGTCGGGGAGTCGAGAAGTCGAGGGGGATGGCGCGTGGTTTGCGTCTCGCCTCCCCGACACCTCGACTTCCCGACTCACGGCCTCCGCCCCTTCCAAGGTGAAGCCGCCGACAAAGACGGCGAGCCGGCGAAACAGGGCTTGCTCCTGTGCGGAGAGCAGATCGTAGCTCCAGGCGATGGCATCGCTCATCGTCCGTTGCCGGGCCGGCGCGTCCAGAGCGCCACCGGTCAGCAGCGGCAACCGCTTCTCCAGCCGGGCGAGCAGCGCACCTGGCGGGAGGACCTTGACCCGGGCGGCGGCCAACTCGATGGCCAGAGGCAGACCGTCCAGGCGGCGGCAGATGTCGACCACCGCCTGGGCATTCTCCTCGGTCAAATCGAAACTGGCCCTGGCGGCCTGCGCCCGCTCAACGAAGAGCCGCACGGCCTCAAACCGCATCGTGTCCGCCGCGACCGAGATGCCGGTCTGATCGGGTAACGCCAGCGGAGGCACCTCGTACTCGCGCTCGCCGGAGACCCGCAGGCGAACCCGGCTCGTGACGAGCACCGTCAGTCCTGGGCACGCCAGGAGCAGATCGGCAACGAGCGGCGCGGCTCCCACCACCTGCTCGAAATTGTCGAGGACCAGCAGCAGGCGCTTGTCTTTCAGGAAGGCGGTGAGACGCTCAATCAGTGACTCCTCGCCCACGTCCCGCACGCCGAGCGTATGTGCCACCGTGACGGCAACCAGGTCCGGATCGGAGACTGAGGAAAGAGAGACAAACCGGATCCCATCGGGGAAGGCGTCACCGATCTCCCCGGCCGCGGCGAGCGCAAGCCGGGTCTTGCCCACCCCGCCCGGTCCGGTCATGGTCACGAGTCGCACGGTCAGTTGCCGCAACAGGCCAGCGATGGCCGCCACCTCGCGCTCCCGCCCGACCAGCGAGGAGATTGGTGACGGGAGGGAACTGGCAACCTCGGGAGCGGGCAAAGAGGGCATGGGGAAGCGAAGTCCATCGGGCAGCGGCGATCCAGAATGGTCACCTCGGATCATGCCCAACTCGCCCTGTTACGTCAACGATCCTCAACCGGTCAAAAACTGGTGCCGGTCGCCGTCAGGGGACTCGGCACAGCCGGCTGGCCGGAGAACGGCTTCACCAGCTCCAACCAGCACCTCGCGGCGCTGAAGCGTGCCGCCGATGTTCCCGGCGTTGGCACCATGGAGCCCCGCCGGCCGCCGGGGAGGTTGCGCTCTCCCATGGCGAGGCCCGGAGCTGTGATCGCGTTTCGCCGCTCAGGGCATCAGGGATAGGGATCAGATCGTCGTGGAGAGACTGCATGGCGAGTTGGACGAGGGGGCAGTACGGTCCATAGCCGCACCACGGTTCCGTCCGCATTCCGATCCCCTGTGTGCGGCCCGCAGCAGCATCCGGTTCGCGATGGCCGTCCCCTCACCGCACCCCGATTCCGCTCCCCGTCGGTATCGGCACGACATCCGCCACCAAATACCAGAGCAGGAATCCGCGATTCGCGCCCGTGCTGAGACCAATGAGTCGTTGCTTCCTGGCTTGCGACTGAGGGACAAGTCAAGAGCCGATCAGGTTAACCACCCAGTCTCCCGGGTGTGCCAAGGCACGTCCTCCGGGCCTCGATAGGGTTTGGGCAAGCCGTAGGTATCGAGGCTGATCGGGTCGAACACGAAGCCCGGACTATTCCTGCGCGGCGCGGTCACCTACGGGGTCGCGTCCGCACCTGGAGTCGCGCAGTCGATGAGACCCGTCGGCGACGCGACGGGAGAGGCATCAGTCGAAGCAGCGATGGACGCGATCAGCGTGGCCACCGGCGACGCCAGCGGGGAAGCAACCGGCGAGGCACCGGGTGAGGCCAGGAGCGTACCGCACAACTCCCCGCCCCCTGAGCGCTGCTCGTCCTGAGCCACGGATAGGCCAAAGCCGGCAACGACGAGCGCAAGCACGAGCACCGCGAGGACCAAGATGTGGCGCACGGCGACCCCTCCTCCGCAGCCGTAGCGCTGCCACCCACATGGTGACACACCGGCCGC
>JAUJMG010000411.1 GCA_030446955.1 Thermomicrobiales bacterium | reverse complement strand
ACGCTGGCTGAACGTCCTGCTCCCCCTCCGCTGCCTCGAACCAGTGGCGCCAGAACTCGGCGAGATCCTGGCCCGAGGCGCCCTCAAAGGCCGCACGCAGATCCGCGGACACGGCAACGTCAAATTGCATCTGGTCCGCGTACGTCCGAAGGGCAGCGAAGAACGCCTCGTCCCCGATTTCTGCCCGAAGCGCCTCAAACCCGAGCGGGGCCTTCGCATAGGTCATGACGCCATAGGCGCCAGCGCTGGGAAAGTCATCGGTTGGCTGGTGAATAACTTCGTCGCCGATGGTCGCTAGCGCGTCGCGGTAGGGCTCCAGCAGATTGATCTCCCGCTGCAACGCGCCCTCCTCCGCTCCGTACTGTCGCTCGAAGTAGACGATGGTGACGTAGTTGGTGAGCCCCTCGTCGATAAAGGCGTCGACGTACTGGTCGTTCCCCACCATCCCATACCACCACTGGTGGGCGACCTCGTGAGCGACCACGTACTCAAGGAACCCCCGGCGCGCGTCCTCAGCGCCCGGGGTGTCGTAGTAGTCGTGGCCAATGTAGAGAAGTTGGGGGAACTCGACCCCCGCGGCACCGTTGCGCAGGGCCACGTCGACCAAGTCCAACTCGGCGTAGGGGTACGGCCCAAACAGATCGTTGAAGATCGCCAGCGACTGCGTCGCGTACCGCAGCACGGCTGCGCCGCCCGCGGCATGCTCGGGGTTGTAGTAAGAGGTGACCGTGGTGCCATCGACCTCCTGGGAGACCGACACATAGTCGTCATCCGCCACGATCGTGAAATCACGAACGGGACCGGTGACGTACCGGTGACGCATGTCGTCACCGCCTTTCTCCACTTCCGTCTCGCTGCCCGTAGCGACGAGGACCAGATCCGCCGGGGCGGTGATGGCCACGTCGTACAGCGCGGTGTTGGAGAAGATGGGGTCCCCGAAGCGGCTGAGCGGGCGCAGCTCCGGCTCGCCGGTGGCATCGAATCCGGCGAGGACCGGGTACCAGTGCGCCAGCGCCACGGTGCCGACATCGTCCTGGCGGCTGAAGATCCCGTAGCTCTCCCGGGGTTGGGTCGGGACGGTCGTGGTGAACTCCATCCTGATCGTGGCCGTTCCCCCCGCTGGGATCGGATCTGGAAGGGGCAGCCGCGCGATGGTTTCATCCCCGCGGGTGCGGGAGGTGGGATCATCGGGCAGCAATTCCGGTGTTACCCGTGCCCCCTCGACCTCGACGCCCTGCAGAACGATCGCGCCTTCCCCATACTCGGGACCGTTGGCGTAGAGACGGAAGAACACCTGAGTGAGGGAACCCCCGGTCGCGTTATAGAACAGGAGATCCTCGGTCCCCGTGACCGTCGCGAGTTGATCCTCTCCCCCAGGATCGAGCCGGGCCTCAATGCGGTAGCGCGATAGTTCCCCGGCGGTCTCCGCGTAGATCTCCTCACGCTGATCGGGCAAGATCGGCGCGTAGAGGGCAGGATCCGCGTCACCGGGGCCTGGCTCGGCTACCGGGGTTGATACCGATAGGGGTGCCGCGGCAAGACCAACGGAGGGAGGGCTGATCGTCCCCAATATGAGAAGAAGCAGGAGAAACAGGCCAGTGGTACGGAAGGCGCGACGGGAAGGGCGATCGGGGATCACGAAAGCCTCCTGATGGAGTAGGGCGGCCGGGACAGGTCCGTGGGTGACCGCCGGAAGAGCCTCGATGGGGTTGCTAGAATGCGGCCGTCGGGGCAGATATTGGCCGCCCGGAAGGTGACCAGGAGTGTACCGTACACGCCTCAGGGAGGATGGCGGCGCAGGATCCCGCGGCAGCAGGAGGTTACTGGTCTGGACGAGTCACGACCACCGATGGGGCTGCACGTGCCACGCACCATCGGCGAGCAGATCCTAGGTCACCTCCGCGCGGCCGCGCCCTCGGAAGGGGTGGGCCTCGTCGCGGTCGCACCGCTGGGAGACGACGGCGTGGCTGAGGCCACCCGATTCTATCCTGGCACCAACCTAGATGCCTCCCCGAGCCGGTATACAATGGACCCCGCCGAGGTGCTGGCCGCCTTCCGGGATATGGAGGCATGCGGCTGGCGGCTTGGCGCTATCGCGCACTCCCACCCAGCCACGGCGGCCGTACCTTCGGAAACGGACCTTCGGGAGGCCCACTACCGGGACGCGCTGATGCTCATCGTATCGATGGCTGGCGAGACGCCCGAGGTCCGAGCCTGGCAGCTCGTCCCAGCAGACACCGCCGCCTCGGCAGTGGTCGAGGTACCGGTCATCGGCATGGGAACCGCAGCTCAGGAGGCGACCACGAGCTGAAGAAGCTCAGGTCCAGATCTCCGGAAAGGCGGGGCCGAACGGGTCCGGGGAGCAAGGGGGGGGACGATGACGGAGCTGAATGGAGTAACGGTCCGTCAGTGTTGGGGCGCCAGGTGGCAATGAGCCGGTCTCTGGCCACGCGATCTGTGTCGACCTGTAGGGTAGGTGTCATTACTACATCCGGTGCTGGACTGCCTGCTCACTGGGTCACCGCCGCGCCGTCTCCACTCCTTTCAGGTGTGATAGGCGGGGGCACGGTCCGGTGGTAGACGTACCAACGCGCACCCCGGAAGAGATCGTGGCCGAGCTGGGCACCTTCTCGTCTGACCTGGGGCGGGTGCTGGAGCACCATTCCCCGGAGTCGCTTATGCGACCCGCGCGTGACGGCGGCTGGGGTGTAGTGGAGATTCTGCCGCACCTGCGTGACTGGGAAGAGATCTATCTGGACCGCGTGACGGCCATCATTGACCAGGAGCGCCCCCACCTGCCAGCCTACGACGACGAACTCTGGGCGATCGAGCGGGACTATCGTGGCCAGGACCCCAAGCGGACGTTCGAGCACTTCCGCCGGTTGCGTGGGGCACTCGTAGAAAAACTCGAGGGGTTGCCTCCTGAAGCCTGGCACCTCCATGCGGTCCACGATATCCACGGCGAAATCACGCTCCAGTGGTTACTGGACCGGGTCTGCGATCACGATCGGGAGCATCTCGACCAGATTCGCGACGCCCTGGCCTGAGCGGCGCGGTGTCAGGACTGGCGAAAGGAAACGGCTGGGGGAACGGCTCCCCGCCGGCTATGTGATGATAGGGAGCAGCATGGTAACAAGCCTGGAGACCAGGACCGGCTCAGGGACAAACGGCGTGGCGATCGCCGATCTGACCAACGACGCGCTGATCATTCGCCTCCACTTCACCATCAACCACCTCTCCCGGTGGTTGACTCCGATCCATGATCCCACTCGGTTGACGCGGACCGTGCGGCGAGGTGAGCCGACGGTGAAAGAGCTCCTGTTCCGCCTCCGTGACGAGGAACTGCGGGTCTTCCCCCGGCTCCATGCGATCGCGGTCCAGACCCAGCCGGACCTGGACAAGCTGCCGGTGCCGTGCCGGACAGCGGAGCAGGAGCGGCACGATCGCGGCGTGAAGCCGCTGGAAGTGATGGCAGAGTTTCGCCGCCTACGGCAGAGCACCTGCTCGCTGCTGCGGTCACTGCCGGATACCGCGTGGGCCAGGGCAGGGACCAGCCGCCTTGAGCATGACTGGTCGATCCGTGCCCTGGCAGAACATCTCGCCCGCCACGACTTCCTCGTCCTGAGCGAGATGGAGGAGGCGCTGGATCGCAATGGCGCCCGTGAGGGTGTGAACACTGCGGCCCGAGCGCCCCTCGCCGAACTGCTTAAGCTGGTCCCGACCACCACGCGCCGCTAATGCCCCGGGCCGTTCCGACGGGCCGGGCGAGCGCGACACCGCCGCGTCACGCACACGTCGACCAGGCGTGGCGGTGATACCGATGGAGCCGTCCACGATGAGCCACGATGTCGCACAGCAGCCCACCGTCGATGCCCTTGCCCGGACGTTCTTTGCCGCATTGGACGCCCGTGATCCGCACCGCCTGCGGGCGACCCTGGCAGACCATGCGACGTTCCGTGCGCTTCCCCATACGACCGTTGTGCGCCCGGCCGACGAGATCCTGGCCTACTTTGGATCGGTAGTCTCGTCCTACCCGACGGCCAGATGGGAGGTCACGGACGTCATCGCGAACGGGGACCGGGCGGCGGTGCAATTCGTGGT
>JAUJMG010000410.1 GCA_030446955.1 Thermomicrobiales bacterium | reverse complement strand
TGGTGACGGCGCACGGTGACGGTGTCGTGGCGGCAGCGATGACCCAACTCGGAGTGCCCTACGTCTGGGGCGGCTCCTCGCCAGGGGAAGGGTTCGACTGCTCGGGACTCGTCCAGTGGGCGTACGCGCAGATCGGCGTGGCGCTTCCCCGGACCACGGCTCAGCAGGTGCTGGAAGGTATGCCGGTCTCGGTCGACGACCTCCGAGCCGGAGACCTCATCTTCTCCCGCAGCGTCCGGGGCGGCCGAACCGTCGACCTCGGGCACGTAGGGGTCTACGCCGGCGGAGGGCAGATGGTAGTGGCACCACGGACGGGTGACGTCGTCTCGCTGCGCCCCGTCCCCGCCTCCATTCAAGCCATCCGGCGCGTACTTGGATGACCACCACCCTTGAGGGCGTCACCCTCCAGCGATACCGTGAAGCGTTGCAGGGTAGTGACGTGGCGGGGGGTTATCGGGCCGGTCATCGTTCTCCGGCGCCCGCGTCGGCGGCCGCTTAGGCCAATTTTTCTAAGGTCAACCTCTGCGGCGCCAACCTAATCGACGCCAACCTCATCGAGGTCAATCGTCCCCACGACGTTCGGCACCGAGAGGGAACGACATTGAGTTGATGCCCGATTGCACTCCGAACACCATGAGGGCGCCAGGGTCGAGTTCAGCCGCCGCGACGAATGGACGGAGTTCGCTTCCCCGGCAGTGCTTTACATAACCGGCTGCCCAAAGCCCAACCAACATGTGGGTGCCGGCCAAGATATGCAGCCAGGAACGAGGGGCGTTCACTAGTTCCGCAGTCCGAAACCACGTACGGGGTTCCGGCGGCTGTGCAGCTGCTCGTTCGAGGTACTCAACCCAGGGGCCGTCGACTACGAAAGCTGGGACATCATCGGCTGGGCCGATTGCGACGGTGCCGGACTCGCCGCTCAGGGCGAGTCCGTGCTTAGCCGCGTTGTAAAGGTTTGCACCCTCGTAGGAGTGGCGAGCGAACTCGATAAGAAGTGTTCGGTGGCAGTTAGCCGCAGCCAGCCACCGATCGGGCGACACTCCAGAGCCCGTGGGGGGCTCTTTGGAACCCAAGAAGACAGTGGCCACCTGTTGCGCATCTGCGATCTCGTCTTCTTCCGCGATCCCCTTCTCAAGCTTGCGGTACGTCCTGAAGTCACGAAGCAGAGCAATCTCGATCCATGGGCACTGGCGGTGATTGAGGTGAGCTAAGTACAGCCTCACGATCGACTCCGCAAGGTGGTGGTGGAGCATCACTGTCTCAATAGCGAGGTAACGCTCAACCTCTTGGGGAGCGAACTGCACGGGTCCGGGTGACGTTTGCTGCAGACGCAAGGGGCCGCAAGCCAGGCCTTCGGCGAGATCGGCACCGTAGCGCTGAGTGGTTGCAGCAAGCGTGAGAAGGAGCCCAAGCCGAAGGGAGAAGTACCGGTCCGGGGTTGCCGCGTAGAACCGTACGTTCACATCTGCGATGTCGGGGAAGTCGTGAGCCACCATGAGAGCTTAGGCAAGGGCGTCCTTCCAAACGGCCTGTCATCGGTGACCGCTCAGTGACCGTCTCCGGCTCTCGCGCTCGTGTCTGGCACCTCCCCTGCAGACCGAAGCTGAAATCTACGCAGAGAAGCGATCCGAGCGGCCGGTTTTCCCACCAAGGCGCTCTGATGGCGGCTGGCCGATCCGGCCCGCCCGGCCGGGGCGGGGGAGGGGGCGGCGCGGGTTGCGCCGCCTAGGCCGGCCACACTCTTGGTCCACCCCAAATAGCCGTCTCTCAGCCGGCGGATCGCGGAGCAGAAAGCGTCCTTGTCGAACGATTCCTCCTCCAGGATATCCGGGAGCCCGATTCGCATCACGGATCTCGAACGGAGTTCAGTGAGTTCTGCCGGTTCGGTGCGGCCGACCCGAGCGGGTTCGAGCAATCCGTACGTCGTAGTAGCGGTTATCCGTCGAGACGGACGCACGGCGGGCGAACAGTCCAGCTCGCCTCCCGTCTACGGTATGGTCGGACGTTGCGTCGCCGGTCGGCGGCGATACCCGACCATCCACGGGTCGTTCATGGCCGACATCACGCCGCCTTCCCCCAACGTCTCCGAGCAGCAGCTGAGTCACCTGCTCGGCCTTGGCCACGAGTCGGCGGGCGTCGACTTTAAGAGTTCGCTCGACCCGCGTCAGAAGCGAGATCTCGTCGAGCTCGCCAAGGATGTTGGTGCCATGCTGGTTGATGGCGGCTACGTCGTGATCGGCGCCGACGACCAAGGCCAACCTGTTCCACCAGGCGTCCCCGCAGAGGATCTCCCGCTTTTCGACGAGGCGAACCTCCGGCCGAAGCTCGCCAAGTGGCTGCCGGACGGCTTTGAGATACGCACTGCCAACCACACTCTCGCTGATTGCACGTTCGTGTTGATCTACGTGGTCGCAAACCCCGCCGGGTTCTGCATCTTCAAGTCCGACGGGCAGTACGGGGCGGGCAAGGACACCAAGACCGTGTTCCGGCAGGGCGACGTGTTTGTCCGCCACGGCACCTCCAGCGAGCGCTGGGTACAGGCCGATATCGACCGCATCTTTGACCGTCGCGTCTCTGCCATGAAGGACGACTGGCGCGCCGAGCGGCAAGCTGACCTCGAAGCGCTGGTGCGGGCGCAGCAGGCGCAAGTCCTAATGAAGGGTCCGGCCGCCAACTTCACATGGCGGCTCGACATCGAGACGTTCGACTCGGCGACGACCGAGTTGCTCCGTGCTGACGACGACATCCCGCTCCGCCGGATGCTGAACTCGGCGATCGCGGATGCTCGGAGCATCGTGAAAAGGGGCGACCTCGAGGAGCTCGAGACGTTGACCGGCCGGATCACGACTGTGATGGCCCAAGGCATCGCCTACAGGCGCAGCCGTTGGATCGACGACGGTCTCGACGCGCTAAATGAGATCTACCGTCTCGGGTTCGACCAGAAGCTCTGGACGGAATCCTCAATCAGCAGGCAGACGTTGTGGCTCGTGACACTTGAGCACGTGCTTGCCCTGGGAGCCCTCGCCACCCGTCAAGCTGACTGGACGACGGTGCGGAACATCGTGGTTCGGCCACCCGGTGAGCCCGACGAGTACTACGCCACCTGGCTGCGGCACGCGCTGACCGAGGCGGCTAGGGCGAACATGCTTCAGGAGAAGTCACTGATTACGCTCGCCGCGGAGCGGACGGCCGAGGTCCCGGCGCTAGTCCCGGGCCTCGCAGCAGACGACGATCGGTTGATCACTAGCCTCTGCCAATTCGACTTCCTGGCCGCGGTGACGATCATCGGCACCACTGGGAAGCTCAGCACCTCGAACTGGTACACAAACTTCGCCCGCTTCTACACGAGACGGGTCCTGCCGGTTGCCGAACGCCTGCTCTCGGACGTGTCCATGCGGGCGACTCTGTTCCCGGAGTCCGACGACTTCTTAGCAGCGGCCTTTCGGGAAATCGATCGGATGGCGTCCAGCGAGGGTTGGAAGTACAGCGGCTGGCACGGCTGGTCGCGCCACTCCACCGTCGGTTCGTTCTTGGCGGAGCACCCGAGCTGACGGCAACGGCGCGCCGTCGTGGCCACCGGCGATCGCTGTCGGCATCGTCGATCCCGCGCTTCTATCGCTCACCGCAAACGCTCCGGGCGTTAGGCGCCCGGGTGTAGCCCAACGCTTTGCGAGAGCGTCCCCGAACCGCCGTTAGGGGGCAGGGTGGACGAGCTCGGCCGCTTCACGCGATGGCTCAACCTTTCGGGAGCGAGCAGGCTTCATGAGGTGATGAAGTAGCCAACGGGGCTCGACGAGTCGTTCGCGGCCTCGTGGGATCCGATAGTCCGCTCGTTTCCGTTTCCGTTTCCGTTGGCACTGGGCGATCACCGCCCTGGCCGAGGGTGCAGCCCGGACGGCCTTCGAGCGAACGTTCGCCCGGTGGCGCCGGGTCCGTGCGTACGACCGCGCAGGAACGTGGGTCTGTGTAGTCGCAATTGGGGAGGCGGATGCGCAGGCGGCCTGAGGCTCAGGCTGAGATCGTCCCTGCGAGCGCAGACCCTGCGTCGGCGCTAGGACGTCGTGGGGACCGCACGACGGGCGGCTTCGGCCCTTGTCCGGGT
>JAUJMG010000409.1 GCA_030446955.1 Thermomicrobiales bacterium | reverse complement strand
GGGCAGTACTGGTCCTGCTCGACCATCCGCTGCACCCCGCGCACCTGCCCCTCCATCCGTCGCAGCCGGACCAGGATCTTGTCTTTGTCCGCCGCGTAAGAGGTCGAGCGCCGCTCGGGTGCCGACGCGGGGGTTGCCCGGTCGAGGTCCAGCCGCGCCGCGTCCACCTCGTCCAAGTCCTGCTTGATCACATGAGCATCAGTGTCCATGATGGCATTATACCTCACCCGGGTACGCGGGTCACACGGACGCTGCCAGCGCTGATCACGTGGGGGGCGAGCATGCTCCGTACCAAGAACCGTGACTGTTTCCCACCACCCGTTCGCCCACCACCACGATCTGTTGCGGTGGATACCCGGATTGGGTATCATTCGGGCGTAGACACCCTGTCGAGGGGGTTGTCGGACGAATTCACCATTCGGCCGGTGGCCGAAACGTGGCACCAGTGGTCCGATGGGGCCGACGCCCGAGCAGAGGCCGGGCGTCGGCCCCGTCGGACAGATGAGCGAGCGAGCAGACACCATGGCGGTAGGTACAGCGGGCGGAGCGACGGCATCGAGCACGGGGTGGGCCGGGAGCGGGGGCAGGGCGGAGCTGACCCTGCCGATCACCGGCATGACCTGCGCTTCCTGCGTGCGGCGGGTGGAGAAGGCGCTCGGCAAGGTTGAGGGCGTCGAGCGCGCCAGCGTCAACCTTGCCACCGAGCAGGCGAAGGTCGCCTACGATCCGTCGGTGGTCGACGTCCAGCGGCTCAAGGCGGCCGTTGAGCAGGCCGGCTACGGCGTGCGCGAGCTCCCGTCCCCGCCGCCACCCGCTCCATCTGTCTCGTCGTCGCCGTTCGCCGAGCCGGGCGAGGTCATCTTGCCGATAGAAGGGATGACCTGTGCCTCGTGCGTCCGCCGCGTCGAGAAGGCCCTGGCGAAGGTGCCCGGCGTCAACGCGGCGACGGTCAACCTGGCGACGGAGAAGGTGACGGTCGCCTTCAGCCCCGCCGTGACCGACGTGGGCCAACTCAAGGCCGCCGTCGAGCAGGCCGGCTATGTGGTCGGCCAGGTGTCGCAGCCTGCGGCGCGGCTGGCCGAGGTCGAGGCCGAGGTCGACGCCCGGGAGATAGAGCGTCAGCGGGAACTCGACGACCTGCGCCGCAAGTCGCTCGTCAGTCTCGCCGTTGGTCTCGTCATGATGGGGCTGATGTACCTGCCACTCGGGATCGCGCTGACGACGCTCGCCCCCGTCCTCCTGATCGCCGGGACCGTGATCCAATTCTGGGCCGGGGGCGTTTTCTACGAGGCCGCGTGGGCTGCCGCTAAGCACGGCGGGGCGAACATGAACACGCTTGTGGCGATCGGCACCAGCGCCGCCTACGGCTACAGCGCGTTCGTGACGCTCTGGCCGGAGGCCGCGGCACAGTGGGGCTTCGAGTACCACCTCTACTACGAGACCGCCGCCATCATCATCGCCCTGATTCTGATAGGTCGCTGGCTCGAGGCACGGGCCAAGAAGCAGACGAGCGCCGCCATCAAGGCCTTGATGGGTCTGCAGTCGAAGACGGCACGCGTCATCCGCGACGGGGTCGAGCTCGACGTCCCGGTCGAGGCGGTCCAGGTCGGCGACCTGGTCCGGGTCCGGCCCGGCGAGAAGGTGCCGGTCGATGGCGTCGTGCAGGAGGGGCGCTCCGCACTCGACGAGAGCATGCTGACCGGCGAGAGCCTGCCGGTGACCAAGGGGCCCGGCGACACGGTTATCGGCGCCACGCTCAACAAGACGGGGAGCTTCGTCTTCCGGGCGATCAAGGTCGGCCAGGACACCACCCTCGCCCAGATCGTCCGGCTGGTCGAGGAGGCCCAGGGCTCGAAAGCGCCGATCCAACGCCTGGCTGACACGATCTCCGGCTACTTCGTGCCGGCGGTGATCATCCTGGCGGCGCTCGACTTCGCCGCCTGGCTGCTGTTTGGGCCGGAGCCCGCGCTGACGCTGGCACTGCAGACGGCGATCGCGATCCTGGTGATTGCCTGCCCCTGCGCCCTCGGCCTCGCGGCACCGACGGCGATCATGGTCGGGACCGGAAAGGCGGCCGAGAACGGCATTCTCATTCGCGGCGGCGAGGCGCTGGAACAGGCGCGGAAGATCGATGCGATCGTCCTCGACAAGACGGGCACCCTGACCCGCGGCAAGCCCGCTGTCACCGGGGTCATCCCCGCGGACGGCCTGGCGGAACCGGCGCTGCTGCGCTTGGCCGCAGCGGTCGAGGTCGGCTCCGAGCACCCGCTTGGCGAGGCGATCGTGACCCGGGCGCGCGAGCTAGGCGTGGAGCTGCCCACTGCCGAGACGTTCCTGTCCGTGACTGGCAAGGGGGTGCAGGGGCGCATCGAGGGCCGGGAGGTCATCCTTGGCAATCGGGCGCTGATGGTCCAGGCGGGTGTGGTGCTCGACGGCTTGGAGGGGGACGCCCAGGAGCTGGCGCGGCGCGGCATGACCCCGATGTACGTTGCGGTCGACGGGAAGGGTGTCGGGCTGATTGCCGTCGCGGACACGCTTAAGCCCGAGTCGCGTGAGGCGGTGGCGCAGCTCAAGGCGCTCGGCCTCGAGGTCTGGATGTTGACGGGCGACAACCGTGTCACGGCCGAGGCGATCGCCCGCGAGGTCGGGATTGATAGGGTGCTCGCCGAGGTCCTGCCCGAGCAGAAGGCCGAGAAGGTCAAGGCGCTGCAGGCCGAGGGGAAGGTCGTGGCCATGGTGGGCGACGGCATCAACGACGCGCCGGCCCTCGCCCAGGCGGACCTCGGGATCGCGATTGGCACCGGGACCGACGTAGCGATGGCCGCCTCCGACGTTACCCTGATTGGGGGCGACCTGCGGACGATCGTGACGGCGATCGCGCTGTCGCGGAAGACGGTCGGGGTCATCAAGCAGGGGCTGTTCTGGGCCTTCGCCTACAACACGGTCCTGATCCCGGTCGCGATGGGGGCACTCTACCCGTTCTTCGGTGTCCTGCTCAGCCCGGTCCTGGCAGCGGCGGCGATGGCGATGAGCAGTGTGAGCGTCGTCACCAACGCCCTCCGCCTGCGCGGCTTCCGCCGGCCAGAGACGGCGGAGGAGATCCTGCACCCGCCGCTGCGGGCGCGGATGGGCGAGTACGCCTATCTGGGCGGGATCGCGGTCATCGCGGTGGCAATCGGCATTGCCGCACTCGTCTTCGCCCCAGAGGAGAGCAAGGCGGGGATGGACATGGCCACGGCGCTGGGCGGGGATGCTGAACGCGTCGTCAGCCTCGTGCCGGATCGCACTGTCCAGGTGACGGTGGCCGATCCGCTGCCCGATGCACCGGAGACGTTCATGGTCCACGCCGGGGAGACGGTCGCCTTCGTGGTGCACAATGCGGGGACGGTCACGCGCAAGTTCGCCGTCGTCGACGATCCCACTCTGCCCCGTGAGGGCGGGGGGATGGCAGGGATGGCTGACGACGACGAGGCCGGGGAAGGTGTGGGGAACGGCGCGGTCATCACCGTGCCGCCGGGGGACACGGCGACGCTCGTCTACACCTTCGGCGAGCCGAGCACCCTTGCCTACGAGCTCCATACCAACGGGCAAGACGACGCCGCCACGCAGGGCAGGATCGTGGTCGCCGGATCTTAACTATCCAGGCGGGTCTCCCCTCACGGGTGGTGGGGAGGCCTCTCCCGCCCACAGTTGAGCGGCTACACTCCACTGTAAGCATGGAGCCCGCCGAACCAGTAGTTCCCGAAGTAGGTGAAGACCACCGTGCCGAAGGCGAGGACGAGGAAGACGGCGCTGCGCCGGCCGCGCCAGCCGCGCAGCGAGCGCACATGCAGGTACGCCCCGTAGACCAGCCAGGTGAAGAGAGCCCCCGTCTCCTTCGGGTCCCACGACCAGTACGTCCCCCAGGCCTCGTGCGCCCAGACCGAACCGAGGATCAGCAGGAGCGCCTGGGCGGGGAAGCCGACCGTCACGGCGCGAAACGCCGCGTCATCCAGAAGCTCGGCGCTCGGCAGCCACGCCCGCGGCCAGCGGTCCACGACGAGGTAGAGCCCGGCGGCGGCGAAGGAGAGGGCGAAGGCGACGTAGGCGACGATCCCCGAGGAGA
>JAUJMG010000408.1 GCA_030446955.1 Thermomicrobiales bacterium | reverse complement strand
TGCTTCACCTTCGTGGTGAAAGCGGCGCACCCGACCCTATGCTTCCGCACGCCTTCCCTTGTCGTGTTACGGCCGGCCCTGGGACAATGCGCCTCTTCAAGCGGGCAAGAAGCACCGGGGGCGACACTCTCACCGGTGCCGGCGGAGAGAACAACGTGGCCGAATCTCAGGGAATGACGAGCCGTGGCATGACTGGCGGCCGCTACGACGCGATCGTCGTCGGGTCTGGGCACAATGGCTTGATTGCGGCAGCATACCTGGCACGGGCGGGCAAGCGGGTGCTGGTGCTTGAGCGGCGCCATGTCGTGGGCGGCGCGACGGTGACGGAAGAACCCTTTCCCGGCTACAAACTCTCGACCTGCTCCTATGTCTGCAACTTGCTCCTGCCGGAAGTGATCCAGGACCTGGAGCTGATCCGCCACGGCTACGACGTTCGCCCCTTCGACCCGCAGTACTTCGTTCCCTTCCCGGACGGCCGCTTCTTCATGTCGTTTCTGGACGGTCGCAAAACCCGGGAGCAGATCGCTAAGTTCTCCGCCAAGGATGTCACCGCCTACGACGCCTACTGGGCGATGTGGGACCGGATCCTTGACCGGATGCGGCCACTTCTCCTGCGCCCCGCGCCCAGCTGGGCGGAGATCGAGGAGCAGTTCTCCAGCCCCCAGGGCATGGACGACTGGCGAACGCTGACGCGGAGCAGCCTCTCCGAGGTGCTGGATCGCTTCTTCGAGTCGGAGGAGGTCAAGGCGCCTCTCTGCACCGGTGGGGTGATCGGGGTCAATGCCGGGCCACGCACGCCCGGCACGGCTTACGTCAAGTTCCACCACCTCATCGGGGCTGTGGGGGGACACCAGGGCGCCTGGGGCTACGTCCGGGGTGGGATGGGCAGCGTCGCTCAGGCCATCGCCGCCAGCGGTCGGGAGCATGGAGTGGAGATCCTGACCAACGCGGAAGTCGGGGAGGTCGAGATCCGGGACGGAACCGCGTTTGGGGTTCGTCTCACCGATGGCCGCCGATTCACCGCGGACGTGGTGCTCTCCAACGCTGACCCGCACCGGACCTACCTTGGTCTGGTCGGTGAGCGACACCTTCCGGCAGATCTGGTGGACGGGGTGAAGCGGCTTCGGGTCAAGGGATCCGTGGTCAAAGTGCTCCTCGGGCTGGGGGAACTGCCGAACTTCACCGCCATGCCGGGCACGGCGGTTGGGCCGCAGCACACCGGAGGGATCGTGATCAACCCGTCGGTCGACTACCTGGAGCG
Source organism: Thermomicrobiales bacterium (assembly GCA_030446955.1). Lineage (GTDB taxonomy): Bacteria > Chloroflexota > Chloroflexia > Thermomicrobiales > UBA6265 > LC2-1. The sequence goes on along the minus strand of JAUJMG010000408.1, from coordinate 2,857 downwards.
GGCCTGGGACGATTGCAAGCGCGGCATGCCGGCATCTCGTCCCTTCATGGACGCCTACATCCAGACCGCGACCGAGGACGGCCTCGCCCCGCCTGGCAAGCACACGATGAGTCTCTTCGTCCAGTACGCCCCCTACGACCTTGCCGAGGGGACCTGGGACGAGCACCGGGACGCCATCGGGGCCAACATCATTGACACCCTCGCCGAGTACGCGCCAAACGTGCCGGATGCGATCGAGCACATGCAGGTGCTGGGACCGCCCGATATTGAGGCGACCATCGGGATCACGGGTGGCAACATTTTCCACGGCGAGATCCTACCGGACCAGATGTTTGGCTACCGTCCCGTCCCCGGCTTCGCCGACTACCGGACGCCGGTCGACCGGCTGTATCTGTGCGGGAGCGGCGCCTGGCCAGGCGGGGCGGTCTTCGGAGCACCGGGCCGGAACTGTGCCCTGCAGGTGCTCGAAGATCTCGGCGCGCCTCACCTGGAAGCCGCGGCGGACTAGCAATCCGCTCGTTACGCCGCGATAACGCAGGCCGGCGCTGAATGCTGACTCCAGGTCGACCCGTGTGCAAGCAGGACCGTCAGCGCGGCACCGGCCACCTAAGTGGGGGCCAGGAGCGAGGTCGCGCAATCCTCTTCGCCGTCACGATACCGATTACCACCGAGAGAAGCCCAGCCACCAAACTCACGGCGACGTAGACACTCGCCCGCAACGGTTCTCCCCTCTGGATCTGTTGGACCACTTCATAGCTGAAGGTCGAAAAGGTCGTATAGGCGCCAAGGAACCCGGTCGCCACGAAGAGCCGCGTCGCGGACCGCGCCGCGACGCGCTCGGCCACCAGCGTCAGGTAGAACCCCAGGACCAGGCTGCCCAGCACGTTGACAAGGAGCGTCGCCCAGGGGAAGGCGCTCCCCCAGCGGTCGGTCGCCCAAGTTTCAACAACGTACCGTGCGCTGGCACCCAACGACCCACCGGCACTGAGGGCAACCATGGCCGTGAGGTGGTCACGCCAATCAGGCCCAGGCAGCCCCGGCTGGTCCCGCGGCGGCCGTGCGAGCTCGGCCCCCTCGATCACATCGAACATCGGCTCGACCGGCTCATCATGTCCCCCGCTCCACTGAGCGACACTCAACCGGCTACAGATGGTGGTCAAGGAGGACTGTGTGGCGCCCCATCACCAGATCCGTCCCACGACATCCGCCAGCGCCATACCCAAGCCGACGCCCGCGATCCCGGTGATCGTGCTGCCAAGGACATGGACGAGAGAAGACCGGATAGCCCCACGCCGCACCAGGGCGAGCGTCTCGTAGGCAAAAGTCGAGAAGGTCGTGTAGGAGCCCAGGAAGCCGGTCGCGATCAGGAGCTTGATGCCAGGCTCGTTACCACCCATAAGGTTGAGGAAGAATCCCATCAGCAGACTGCCGCTGGCGTTGACGAGGAACGTCCCGTACGGGAACTCGACACCGGCCCGGTTCGCGGCCCAGGTGGAGACCAGATAACGCGCATTGGCCCCAATGGCGCCTCCAAGAGCGATCAGCAAATATGGGCCCATCCTCCTCACCTCTCCTTCCGTCCTCCAACGGTCAACACCAGCCTACTATCGACTGCTCCGCCGGTGGTCGCAGGCATCATCCGCATCCCGGAGGAATCCGATCTGGCGGACTGCGCTGCTTGCCACCTCACCGGCAAACGGGTAGCATCTGGAATATGAACGTACAGGGACTTCCGATCGGCGTCTTCGACTCCGGACTTGGCGGGCTGAGTGTCCTCCGGTCGCTCCGCGCCATGCTCCCGATCGAGGACGTGCTCTATTACGCCGACAGCGCCCACTGCCCGTATGGCCTCCGTGCTCCAGAGGAGATCCTCAACCGGAGCGTGGCGATCACCGGTACGCTGGTCGAACGGGGCGCGAAGCTGGTGGTCGTGGCCTGCAACACAGCGACCTCCGTTGCCCTGCAGGAGTTGCGAGCGCGGTTCGGGGTCCCGATTGTGGGGTTAGTTCCCGCAGTAAAACCGGCGGTGGCCGTAACGCGGAGTGGCCGGATCGGGGTGCTAGCCACGCCGCGCACGGCCTGCGGCGAAACGCTTGCCGAGCTGATCCGGCGACACGCGAACGGCACAGCCGTCATCACGGTGCCTGCCCCCGGGCTGGCAGACCTGGTCGAGGCCGGTTATACAGCAGGCCCTGAGGTGGAGGGGGTGCTCCGGCCCCTCCTGGACCCGCTCGTCGCATCCGGCATCGATACGCTCGTTCTCGGCTGCACGCACTACCCATTTCTGCGCGACGCTATCCGCCTTCTGGTCGGTCCAGACATCGCGGTGATCGACAGCGGCGAGGCCATCGCCCGCCGGACGTGGGACGTGCTCGCGACCCACGGCCGACTCAGGACAGGAGCCGAGCACGGCGGTCTGTCACTGCTGACCAGCGGCGAGGCGAACGCAGTGGGCGCGACGGCCTCACGGCTCCTTGGTGAGCCAGTTACGGCGTCCCACCTCCTCGTCTAACCGCTTTCATCCGGTGACGCATCCGTGGCCCAATCCGCCAAGGCGACATCCGGTATCTGGGATCCCGACATCCACATCAAGCCTACATCAGAGCCCCCGAATCGCCCTGCTTCGGTCGTGCGTTCCGCTCCCTGACGAGGATGCTGAGTGCACGACAGCGAAAACCCAGGAGGGGGGGGGGGGGGGGGGGGGGGGGCCGCCCCCCCGCGGGGCGGCCGCCCCGGGGGGGGGGGGCCCCAACCCCCCCCCCCCCCGCCCCCCCCCCCCGCCGGCGCGGGGGCGCCCGCCCCCCCCCCCCCCCACCCCCACCCAGACCACGCGCCGCGCCCCCCAGGATGTAGCACC
>JAUJMG010000407.1 GCA_030446955.1 Thermomicrobiales bacterium | reverse complement strand
GGCCAGGACGTCCTCATGCTCGCCCCCACCCGGGACGCCACCGCCGAGCTCAACGCCCGGGCCCGCCAGCGCCTGGCGGCGGAAGCAGGCCTGGGCCCGGTCGTGGCCCGGGTCGGCGAGGTCGAGTTCGCCGTTGGGGATCGGGTCCTGTGCACCAGGAACAACAGGAAGCTCGGCGTGGTCAACGGCGACGCCGGCATCATCGAAGGCGCCACCGACAACGGCGTCGTTGTCCATCATGGTGACCGCTCGGTCGAGCTACCCGCCGCCTACCTGGCTGCCGGCAACCTCACCCATGGCTACGCCATGACCGTCCACAAGGCCCAGGGGGCCACCTGCGACGTCGCCCTACTCTGGGGTGAGAGTCTGTATGCCGAGACCGGCTATACCGCGCTGACAAGAGGTCGCTGCAAGAATCGCGTCTTCGCGATGTCCGAGAACCAGATCGTCGAGCACCTCCCGGCTGAGACCCGGGAGCCTGCCAAGCACATGGCGCAGCGGTTTGGCGCCTCCGCCAGGACACCTGCCGCTATAGACAGTCGAGGACTGAGGTGAGCAAAATGGCGGATGGACTGCTTGATGGGGACAACGTCGGGGCTGATGTACGGGTGATCTAGCGACGCGGAAAACGCTCCAAGTGGTTCTGCGATTGGCAGACACCCTTCTGCAAGGTAGGCAACCCGTTTGAGGAAGGCCCTGTCGTACTCCCTTCGCTATTACTGCAGCAGGCGGTCGATCGTGGTGAGCAGCGCATCCCACTCGGCTACGTCATCCTGATCTAAGGGGGATGGCGTTGCACCCCCCACCCGCTGCGACCCGAGGTCCCGACTGTCACCAGCTCGCCGTGCCTTCGCCATTGCACGCTCGCGGTTGGCCGCTGCCACCTCGCGCACGGCAGGGACGATCGCAGCCCTTTGCGCATTTTCGTTGGCCTCTGCACGTGCCTCCTTCGCCTCGCTCCGTGCTTCACGTGTTTGTCTCACCTGCACGGCCGTGCCAAACAATGCGCCGGCTGCAGGTAGTATCAGCGCCTGCGCACCCTCGTACGCCCAGGCGAGGCGTGTCCATTCGTTGTCCGGTCTATTGACCTGCCCAGTCAAGTGCCAGGTGAAAAACCCATACCCGAGAAGCAGTGCAACTGACACCCAAAGCAGGGGATTCGACCACTCAATCTTAGCCACTATGCTCCTTTGCTCACGCGCCGTACTGGCCAGTGCTCGGTAAATACTCGACTTCCGTGGTCCAAGACTCCCCCGTCGATCCTTCGGTAGCGAACAAGCCCGGAACTCGAATGGCAAGCAGGGCGGGCTGCTGCTCGTCGGACGTCGCGTCAAAAAGAATATGGCCAAGAACAGCCTTGGGCGTCCGCCCTCGTTTAGTCCGATCTATTGCTTCTACAACCCAAACGTAATGAGGCAGTCGAAGGAAACGGTGCTCCTCCACCATATGGGCATCACTACAGCCCACAGCGAATCGTTCCTTCCAACGGCTCCCATCGATGGCATATGTCCGAACACTGAGGTCGCCACAACTGTGCAGATTGAGCATTGCTTGCGCTTGTGTCACCTTCTGTTTCACCGCCTTGCGCGCCGACGCCAAGAGCAACTGGCACCCGAGACGCTCCGCAGCCTCCCCAGTCAGCCAGAGCTTGGGTGGAACCGGCGCGACTATCACCTCCCACTCCAGGGTCGAACCACCGCTATTGTCAGGGCCGTTCACGCCGTCCATCCGTAAGTAAGGCCCGCGCTGGTCGTCATGGAATACAAAGGAAACTTCACTCTCGGCATTCGTGCGCTTGTAGCCGCACAGGACCACCGCGTGCATCTCCTCCGTGGTCTGTCGCCCACGGGGCTGAGCCAACACGATCACGGGTAAGCCCGAATTCAAATACCGGCAAGACGTTCTGGACGCTGCTGCCTCCCGCCCAATCCGACGGTCCGGCCACTCCACGGGGCGATCCTTATCAGTTAGCGATTTGATATCGTAGAACAACGCCGGTAGTCCTACCACTCGGAATAGGTCACTTATCTGGTGAAACGAAAGCCCGGTGGAAGGTATTGGGCGACCGACTTGCAAACTTGGATTAGTTAGTGTCGAGAAATCAGCGATCGGACGACGAGCGAGACCTACCCAGCTTAGAGCAGCCGTATAATGGCACATCCAGGCAGCGACGTTGGCGCAGGTGCCTAGGCGTGCATCTTGTTGCATGAATGGTACTGCTCGGATCTGAAGCCTCTGACCAAAGAAGTTTACAGTCTCGGACACGTCCGTCCGCACGATACCAACCATGGCCTCCGGTACCTGAAGCATGGTTCTTCCGACCACGCTGAGAACGCGGGGTCGTACTATTATATATCCACAGTACGATTGCCTCTCACGTCTACTAAGCATAGCGATCGTCGCAGGTCGTATTCTACGTGAAAAAAAGTGAATTCGGTGGGCGCTATCGGGGAAGCTCTCGAACGCTTGAGAGTAAAAAGCCGAATACTCGCTCCGGTAGTCCCGGTCGATGTACCTTGTCTCGACTATGGCAGTGCGGGCACCGGCAATCTGCGCGACCTGCAGGCATCTGTGCAGCGGGCGGTCGGTGTCCGCCGGCTCGTCTCCTAGCCGTCGGCCAGTTTCTCGACTGTACGCCCACTCGAACGCGTGCCATGAGGCATCAAACGTTGGGCCGAGGTGGTGCAGCTCGTACGGATATGGCTCATCCCACGCGACAGCTTGGATATCGCTGGAGTCTTCGGCCTCATCCTTCGAGGAGCTTCGGCGCTTACCGAGGAACCACATGCGCCGCGTCCGTTCCATGGGAGCGAAGGACGCGTCCCATCGCGGCAGGAGCTACGAACCCGGCGACGCCAGATCGGGTTCGTGACGCTGTTGCGATAGGGCCTTCAAGTCGCTGCGAAGGCTCTTCAGTTCGTCTGGATCCAAGACCTCGTCGATGTCCAAGAGGCTCAGTGCGTGGGTGGCTGGCGGCACGTCTCGCACGTACGCGCCCCGAATGTGCCGGACGTCCACTGCCCGAGGCGTACGACGTGTGAGAAACTGCGGCCGACCGCGACCAAATCCGCGAACCCGCCGCAGAAGTAGACCCACGATGTTCCGGTCCTTTCTCGGGGTCTCTGTCACGGCCGGAGCCATCCGGAGGACGAGGTGGACGAGACCGCATGCGCTGGTTCGGGAAGCGCCGCGCCTTCCGGTGGCGGCACCCTGGAGGGTCCAGTATGCCTAGGTCGAGCGTGCGCGGCAACCGCGTACCCACGCCCGCCACTGCTGCGGGTGGTACTTCGCCACCCGGAACGCCTACCCTTGATCCCCGAACTCCGATCTTCGCAGTTCGAATTTCGAATTCCGGTATTCGCTGCCACGAGGAGGAGGCTACCGGGTCCGGCGAGGAAGGCCGCGGATGGTCGAGATCGAAGATCGTACGTCGGCTTTGTTCGGCCGCACACACACGCTTCGGATCGCGTACGCCGTGCCGATGCTCCCGACCGAGTTCGCACGCGGCGACCTTCTGGGTGTGTTGAAGGAACAGGGACTCGAGTTGGACCAGGCGGCGATCTCCGCGGTCGACCGCGAACTGGCTGCGCTGGTGAAGGCGCGCCTCATACGGCGGTCGGGCCGCGGACGGTACTGCCGTTTGGACACGGTGTACTGGACGGTAGCGGCCACCCTCTTGGCGGAGTGGGAGGATTGTGGGCCGCACGCCAATGAGCAAGAAGCGGCGTCGACGTAGTGGTGGCCACGAGTCAGGGACCGCTACTAGGACTAACCCGCTACCTCCCCTGCTCCGGCCGCCGTCGGGAGGGGATGAGCGCAGACCTTGAGCAAGTGGTGACAGCTGCGGCCACCAGGGTTCCGGCCACGAACGCTGCCTGGCGCGCCTCAAATCCACGCCACGCCCCCGACTACTCCGAGGCCAGAAGCGCTACCGCGAAGTCCTTCTGCTCTCGGCCGTCCGAGCGCCCTGGCCGCGGCCAGGCCGCGGGAGGGCGCGAACCGGTGGTTCCTGACGGTCACCTACGGACCGAAGAACCGCAGGTCAGGGGCACTTTCGGTCACCCGCGGTCATTCCTCGGTCTCCCTGATAAGGATGAGGTCGCTGGTTCGATTCCAGCTAGCCCC
>JAUJMG010000406.1 GCA_030446955.1 Thermomicrobiales bacterium | reverse complement strand
GGTCGCGCGTTCTGGGGAACTGCTCGATGTTCGCGAACTTCGAGCAGATCGCCGATTCGGTGTGAGGTCCGGGCGGCGGTTACAGGTGTGACGCCCGCCCACGAACGGTCTTCTGCTCGCTGAACGGCCCCGGGATCCGCGGAGGCCACTCCACTAAACCCAGGCCGGTTCAGGCTGAGGAGTTGCTCGGCGGGCGACCGTCGTGCTTTTCCTTTTGATCGGCAAGCCAGGCGAGCGAGCGTTACCCCGCGCGGCGACGACGCGCCGCGTCGGCCTGGCGCTGCGCTCCTGTGCGGTGGACCCGCATCCGCATCATCTCCAGACTCACCCCGTACCGCGCTGCGGCCAGATCAAGCGGCTCCCCTGCGTATGCCACGGCCACGGCGGCAGCTCGTGGAACGAGAAGGCAGCCGGCGAGCCAGCTTGCCTCGTCTTCCTCGGCCTTGCTGTAGTCGCGGCAGCCGTTGACGATCGCGTGTCGCGGCTCGTGAAGCCGGAGCCCATGTCCAAGCTCGTGAGTGATGTCCGAGTTCTGCCGCGCCTCGGAGTTGGCGTCGTTGAAGATGATGACGCGCCGGCGCTGTGGCCAGTCGGGGAAGATCGTCATGGCGGAGAACATCTTCGGATTCTCCTCGCGCACGTGGCGGACGGCGGCCTGCACCGCGCCGTCGCCCTTCAAGGCAGAGACCGGGTGCACCTCGATCTCGAAGTGGGCAGCGAGGAGCCGTGGGTCGAGACGTGCGAGCGTGTCGAGGCCAAGCTCGGCCCGGATCGCGACCGCGAGCGACTCGCACTCCGACTTCTGGCCCCGCTCCACCTCGGCCTCCTTCAGCCCGGCTGCCGGAACTGCTCGTACGCAGCGCGGATGATGACCTCCAGGGCCTCCACGCCCTTGTCGTCCAGGTGGGGATCGCTGCGCAGGTAGGTCGGCAGGTTGGTCAGAAATCCCCCCGTCTGCGTGCCGCGAGCCACCGTGACGAACTGATCGGCGTCGAAACCTCCCCAGGCCACCAGGCGGGCGAAGGAGTCCACGTCCGGCCGTCGCCCCTGCCCGAGTCGAGTGAGAGTGGAGGGGCTGACGTTGGCCAGGGCGGCGACGTCCTTCCAGTTGAGGCCACGGCTGCGGCGTTCGGCGTCCAGGGATTCGAAGAAGGCGGCGGCATCGAACGCCGGCCTCTCGTCGGCCGCCGCAGGGGTCATGACCAGCTCATCGGCAAGCACACCGGGCACCTCCTCGATTTCATGGGTGAAATTAGCCGTCACTCTGGGTACAGTTGCGTTCGTGACACCCGATTCGAGTATAGGCATCGCGCTGCTCGATGAGGCGCGACGGCCCGAGCCCTCCCCGGAAGGAGCCAGATGACCGACACGACCACCAACCTGGCCGCCACCGCGCCCACCCCGAAGTCCGCGACGATCAAGGTCAACGACAAGCCAGTGGTCCTCGACGACCGGCACACGACCGGCGCGGAGATCAAGTCGGCGGCCATCGCCGCTGGCGTCCCGATCCAGCCGGACTTCGTGCTGTCCGAGGTGCTGCCCAATGGCAAGCAGAAGATCATCCCGGACGACAAGCACATTACGGCCAAGGACGGCGACGAGTTCTGGGTGATCCCCGGTGACGACAACTCCTGACGTCGTCCTGAAGCACGCCGTCACACGGGGCGTGGAAGAGATCGTGCGCGCCTACGGGCGGTCCAGGGTGCGCGCGGTCCCCGACGGCCAGGGCGGCGCCTGGATCGAGATCAGCAGGGTCCCGCTGGGCGAGCCCTATGACCAGGGCGACACGTTCCTCGTGTGCCTCCTGCCCTTCAACCTGCCGACCGCCGACGTCTACCCGATGTTCGTGCGCTCCGACCTAACCCGCACCGACGGCGGGGCGCATGGCGCGGGGTTCGGCGTTACGACCCTTCAATGGCCAGGGGAAGCGACGCCCCGCCCTGTGATGCAGCTCTCGCGCCGGACGGCGGGGGACCCCTCGGCGCAGACCCCTCTCCAGAAGATCCAAAAGGTGCTCCATTGGCTGAGAACGCGGTGACCATCGAACTTTGTGCCACCGAGGCCGACTGGCGACGTCTCACCGGGCACCATTTCTCCGGTGACGACGACGAGCACGGCGCCGTGCTCCTGTGCGGCGTCGCCCGTTCGCCCCAGGGCGTACGCCTCCTCGTGCGTGATGTCCTGCTTGCCAAGGACGGGGTGGACTACGTGCCTGGAACGCGCGGCTACCGCCACCTCACCGGCGAGTTCGTCACCCATCAAACGCGTCGAGCCAAGGACGGCGGGCTGGCCTATCTCGCTGTCCACAACCACGGAGGGACGACGAGCGTCGGGTTCTCGGAACCGGACTTCGCCTCCCACGAGCGGGCCTACCCGACCATCCTGGGACTGACGGGTCAACCAGTCGGTGGACTGGTCGTGGCGCGCCGGGCCGTGGCCGGCGATCTCTACCTCCCGGGGGGTGCCCGGACGCCGCTGGGCCGGGCGGTCGTCGTGGGCTCCCGCCGTGACGTGCTCCGGCCGGCGCCCGATCGCTCCGACCCTGCCATCGACGCCCTCTATCACCGCCAGGCGCTGCTCTACGGCACAGCAGGCCAGAGGATCCTGGCCGACGCCAAGGTCGCGATCATCGGCGCTGGCGGCATGGGCATGCTCCTCGTGCAATCGATGTCCCGCTTGGGCGTCGGCCACCTAGTTGTGGTCGATCCCGAACGGGTTGATCCGACGAACCTGCCCCGTTTGCCGGAGGCGACGAGGTTCGACGCCATGGTGTTCCTCGACCAGGACGGGCGGCCGGAGTGGATTCGGCGAATCGGGCGCCGTCTCGCCGCGACCAAGGTGCGGGTCGCCCGGCGGATCATGCGGCGGGCGAACCCCAGGGGCACGTTCGAGGGCATCGTCGGCGACGTGGCCGACGATCATGTCGCGAGGCGCATCCTCGACTGCGACTTCATCTTCCTCGCGGCGGACACCATGCTGGCCCGCAACGTCGTCAACCAGATCGCCTACCAGTACCTGATCCCCACGCTCCAAGTTGGGTCGAAGGCGGTCCTCAACCCTGCGACCGGGAGCGTCGTGGACGTGTTCGGCGTGGTCCGCACGCTCGGTACTGCGCCGGGGTGCCTCTACTGCAATGGCCTGATCGACCCGGCGACGCTGGCCGCTGAAGCCGTGGCCGATGCCCGACAGCGGGACAACCAGCGCTACGTTGACGATCCCGACGTGCATGCGCCCAGCGTGATGACTCTGAACACCATGGCTGCCGGGTGGGCCGCGAACGACTTCATGCAGTACATGGTCGGGCTGGGCCGTCCGGCGAGCGGGTTCCGCATCCTGCGGACGCGACCCCTCACCTCGGAGGGGCTCCACGTAACCCTCCAGGATCCGGAGCTCGACCCCGGCTGCCCGATCTGCGGCAGTTCGCCTCATTCCGTGCGAGCCAGGGGCGACGGCCACGACCTTCCGACCAGGGCCTCGTAGTGACTTCGACGATCGGCCCGAAGACGCCTCTAGAAGCCAGCAGACGAGATCCAGGTGATAGTGCACGCCGTGGGATGAGAGGAGACGTACGGATGATCAAGGTAGGCATGAACTTCGTGACCGAGCCTGCTCAGGCGGGAGGGGAGGGTCGGCGCATCTACACGAAGTCCTTCGACATGCCGGCGGTGCCCCACCAGTTCGACCGGATCAGCGACCTGGCCATGGGAGGTGATGACCTGGGCGTTATTGGCGGCACGGTGACCTCCGTGACGTGGGTTTTCGTCGTTGACGGCTGGATGGCGTACATCGACGTTCAGACTGCCGTCCCGTTCGACGACCACTCCCACGACGCCGCGTAGCGTTCTACGCCCCGCTGGCCCAGCGAGCCTCCGGAGCCCACCGGGCCGGGCAAGATCTCGGCGTGGCAAGGGCTGGCGCCGTGTGGGAGATCATGAACACCGTCAGCGGGGAGATCCTCAGCCGCGAGCGGGAGAGCGCCGAACGACGGTTCCAGTACGACCGTTGCCCAGCCTGGCCGCACCGAACGGGCAACAGAATGCGCGCTCCACCCCCGGCGAGGCCCGCACCGAAGTGCCGATCGCAAAGGTCCCTGTCACGGCGGAGCCGGGAGACCGTCGCGGGCGCC
>JAUJMG010000405.1 GCA_030446955.1 Thermomicrobiales bacterium | reverse complement strand
ACGGCCCCTACTGGTTCCTCTACTGGCGGGACGACACGGTCCAGCGCCGCCGCTACGTGCCGGCCGTCGAGTTGCCTGCCGTGCGCTTGCTTGTGGAGGCCCGACGGGCGGCAGAGCAGGTAGAGCGACTCGTGCTTGGACAATCGCTCGAGACGTGGCGGGGGATGCGACGATGGCTACGGGACCTGGAGACCACCGGCCAGCGGTGATGGGGGATGAGCGGGCGCTGGCAGAACTCTCGGCGTCGCAGCGGGAACTGGTTGCCACCATCGCTCGCCAGATCGACTACTACGTGACTGGTTATGGCCTCTCACCCACGGAGGCAGCGGCGAAGGCGCGGGATTTGGGGCTCAACGTCCCGGAGGACCGGCCGCCCGATCAGGTGAGCTGGCACGATCTCAGCAACCTCATCGAGGCCGATCCGGAGCGGGGCTATGCGCTCTGGGGGACGGTCAAGGCTGCCGCCCAGGAGGAGTTGTCCCGAGGGATTCGGTCGGCCCGCAGCGTCGAGGCCCAGGTCGGGGGACGGCCGTACGAGCGGGCCCAGGTCCTCGCGATTGCCGCCGCCCTGCGTACGGCCCTCACCCCTCGGGACGGATTGGAGGAACTGCTGATTCACCAGATGGCCTGTGCCTATGAGTTGCACCTGCGCTGGCAGGAAGTGGCGGTGCGGCGAGGAGAGTCAGAGGCATGGCATGGGGATCGGGACCGGCGACGGGAGCTTGAGAACATGAGTCCGGCCAGGCGGGAGCGATACGTGGCGATGGAGGGGTGGGTGCCGCCGCGCCTCTCCGATGCCGAGGCGATTGAGCAGGCGGTGATGATCGCCGAGCGGTACCAGCGCGCGTTCTTGCGGTTGCTGACGGCGTTCCGAGAGACACGGCGGCTGGTGGGGACGCTGGTGGTGGCGGGAGGGCAAGTCAACATCGGGGAGCAGCAGGTCAACGTCGCCGGAGGTGGACCGGGGAAAGCCGCAGGCCAGCACCGTCCTCGGTCGGCGCGGGGACCGGGACCCCGGCGACGAGCCGTGCGGGAGCAGGCAAGTGAGGCTGCTGGGACATCCCAGGGGCGGCGCCGATGGCGAGGTCAGAGACGGTCCCGCTCGACGAGAGGATGACTCAGTTGTGCCGCCCCCATCTGCCATCCTAAGGCAACGCCCGGTCGAAGCCAGGTCGCCACCCTCGGCGCCACGCGAAACACCCGGCCGCGATGGTGAACCTCAGCAAGAAGATTGGACCGGGTGGGTTCATCATTCTTCTCTTCCTGACCAGGGAAGCGGAGGTGAACTCCGCTTCCCTGGATACTCGTGTGAAATGCGTCCACTTTCGGCCCCAGCTCGTTCCGGGGCGAACTGCACGTCTCGACGCCGACGCCTATGAGGCCGGGACGTCGTGCCAGTCGTAGAGGACGTCAACGCCGAACTACAAGACGGCAAGGAACGTCACATCACTCGTGGATCTCGACGCGGGTGCCGATGGGAGCCCAGGAGTACAGCCAGTCAGCAACGTCGGTTGGCAGGTTGACACAGCCGTGACTCATCGGCGTGCCGAAGTTGCTGTGCCAGTAGGTGCCGTGGAACGCGTGACCGACGTTGGTGAAATAGAGGACATCCGGCACCTCTGGCACGTTGTAGTACTCCCCCCCGATGACGCCTTCCATGTCTTCGACCGGCTTCTTGACCAGAATCTGGTAAGTTCCCGCCGGGGTTTCGAACCCAGGTTTGCCGGTGCTGACGTACGACTCCTGAACCCGGACGTTACCCTGCCAGGCGATCATGTACTGCGTGCTGAGATCCACCTCGATCCACTTTTCGGCGGTCGGATCGGGCTGCGGCTGCGTCCGCCCACTTGTGGCCGGCGTGGGAGTTGGTGGCGGAGTGAAGAGTTCCTCGCTGTAGGTTGGGACGTTCCCCTGAGGCACCGGGGACGTGTCGAGCCCGTACCGCTCGGCAAGCTCCGTGCCGACCGGTACCATCCGGACCTTGCTGCCAGGCTCCCACCGAAGTTGACCACGCTCAAAGATCTGGAACGTCGTCCCGTCTGCGACGTATTCCTCGGTCAACGGATAGCCGAGATAGTCCTCCTCGCCACTCTCCTCCCAGAATTGCTTGAAGCCAAACTGGACGGTGTGACCCGTCGCGGACACGAAACGCCGGTTCTCAGTGTCCGTGTCGACCTCGTCGGGTTCGAGCGGTTTCGCAGCGCGCGCCACCTGCTTTGCCACGTCCGCCTGATCCGCTTGCGGTGTCGCTGGTCCCTCGTCCGCCTCATTTACGTCGGCTGCATCCTCTGTCAGGAGACCCAGCAGATCTGCGCCAATGTCGCCGAAGTTGACGACGTTGCCTTCCGGGGCGTTTGGCCAGTATTCGAACCGGGCGTACTCGTAGTACTGGACGACGTGCCCGCCCGCCTCAAACTCCTCCGTGATCGGGTAGCCGAACGATGCCGCGCCACTCCAGGCGCGCCAGACGTCGAGGAAGACGCCATCGATGGTGTGACCGGTTTGCGGGATGTAGACCGTTGTGGGCGGGCTCCACGCGTCTTGAGCGGCCGCGAAGACCGGTGACGTCGATGCCAAGGGTGCGGCAGCCATCGTAGGTCCGATCGACGCGCTGAGCAGCACGCCAATCAACGCGATCAGCAGCATGGAGCGTTGTCTCCACATCGCTGTCCCATCCTTTTTGCGGTCAAACATGACTGACTCTTCTCTCCTGTCGTGCCTGCCGGTCGGTCGTCATCGGTGACACGGCTCAACTCTGCATAGGCCACCATGTGGACCTGTGTCCCCCTCGTTAGAAACACCGGCTGAGCATCAGGCGAGATTCCGAGGGAGACATGAACTGATAAGGCTTGCGTTGTGATCCAAACGTTGCCCTCTCGCCTATGCCATCGTCAGCAGCCATCCCCAGGCGATGCCCGACCGCAGCCATGCAGCCGCGGTCGGGCACCATCCAGGGAGGCGACGAGAACTCCCTTAGGCGAGCCGTCGCCAGCGGTACCCCGCCACCGCGAAGGCGAAGCTCAGTCCGCCAAGGAGCAGGGCCGCAAAGCCGGTGTGCCGGGCAGATGCTGCTGTGCCGGCACCGGTTTCCGGGAGGTCCGGCTGGCTCAGGTTGACGAAGATGGCCGACGCCTCCGTGGCTGGCTCGACCTCGACCGTGATCGGGTTCTCTCGCGGCGCGAAGCCGAGCGCCGCTGTCGAGACATCCTCCGTGACCACCACTGTCGACGGGACCGGGACCGTGACGTGACAGGTGGGTGGCGGCCCAGCTGGAGTTGTGCACGAGCCCAGTACGGTGCCGTCCGCGTCGGTGACGGTGAACGAGACGCCCACGCCAAAGGTACAGCCCTCCGGCGGATTTTCGATCAAGCCGAAGGGTCGCACTTGACCCGGGTCGGACGTGCATTCGAGCTTGGTGATCGGTAGGTCGAACGTATCGCCGGGCGTCTCATCTGGTGGCTCCGCCTGAGGCAGGTTAATGAAGAGGGCGCCCGCGAACTCGGCGGCGACCTCGGTGGTGATCGGGTTCTCGCGCGGCGCGAAGCCGGCGGGGGCCGTGACGACGTCCTCCCTAACGGTCACGCTGGCCCCCTGGGGCAGCATGAGGTTGCAGAGGCCGTCGGCGTCGGTGACGCAAGTGGCGAGTTGGTTGCCCTCCTGGTCGGTGACCGTGAAGGCGACGCGCTCGGTCGGGTCGCAATCGTCGGGCAAGTTCAGCCCCTGGGCGGGGTTGACCGCGCCCGGGTCGGTCTCGCACGTGAACTTGGCGATCGTGAAGGGGATCTCCGTCGCCTCCTGCGCTGCGCCATTCGCGTAGCCGGTGCTCACGAGAGCGACCAGCACTGCCACAGTTAAAGCCACCAACCTGCCGTACATGGGGATGCTCCTCCCTGGTAGATCCCTCGAACGTTCCCCGTTTCGAACGCCTGCTTCTGGCACTGTCCTCGGCCTGCCACAGGGTCATAGACGTCTCCCTGCTCCTCGTCCGTTGCGCGCCATCACTGCTGGGCGATTGACGGACAGGGAGGAAGGAGCCGCCCGGTAGGCGAGGGGGAGATGCCCCCCTCGCCCACGGATGAAGGTCGCTAGAGCCTGTTATGGACTTGGGGCGAGTCGTATGCTTGGGCCATGGAAACCC
>JAUJMG010000404.1 GCA_030446955.1 Thermomicrobiales bacterium | reverse complement strand
TCCCCGGCACTGTTGATGGACAGTGGCTCCGCTACTAGAAAGCCCTGGCCAAGCTCTCCTCAGTTAGGCGCTTCGGCGCCGCCGTATCCTTCGGCTCGTGAGCGACAGGGCGACTCATGACGGAGAGCTCGTCTGCGGCAGCCCACTTGCGGAGCAGATCGTCGTTCCCCCGGCATCACAGCCCGGGGCAGGCCCTGGTATGACGGAGGCAGAACCGGATGAGCGAGGCCCGCTGGGGACAGCCTGAACCCCATGGCGCAGGATCGGGAGCACGCTCCCGCTTGGCCTACATGCCCAGCATCTACACGGCGCTGCTGCTCTTCGGCCTGACGGTCGTCGGGTTCTACCTGCTGATCCGGCTCCAGTTTTTGCTGATCCTGCTCTTCTTCTCTGTCTTGCTGGCCTGTGGCGTGGCTCGGCCTGTCCGCCGCTTGGAGCAATGGCGGCTGCCCCGCTCTCTCGCGATTGGTCTGGTCTACCTGGGCATCCTCGCCGTGTTTGCCGGAATCGGCTGGTACGTCCTCCCCCGTCTCGTCGGCCAGGCGGTCAACATCGCGCAAGACCTTCCCAACCGGATCGAGCAAACGGAGCAGTGGCGGCGGCGTGTCGAGGAGCTCGGACGCGATTACCCGATCTTGGAGCGGCTCGATGCGCGCCTGACGGCAATTGCCAGCGGCGCCGGAGAGGACGTGGCGGCGCGTTTGCTGGAGATGCCGCAGGCGTTCGCTAAGGGCCTCTTCTCCCTCATGACGATCTTCACGCTGGCGTTCCTGCTCCTGATGACCAAGGATCGCATGCTGGCCCTGCTCCTCTCCTTGTTCCACCCGCAGCAGCGCGCCACAACCCGCCGGGTGTTGGACGAGATGGGCGTTCGCCTTGGGGCCTACCTGCGCTCCAAGGTGATCATCATGGTCATCGTCGGCACCCTGGTCTTCGCCACACTCTTTTTCCTCGGCTCCCCCTATGCGGTACTTGTGGCGATCTTCGCCGGCGCGTTTGAGGCGCTGCCGCGGATCGGTCCCTGGATCGGCCGGGCCGGGATCGTGGTCGCGGTGCTGCCGCTTGGCTGGGAGAAGGTCGCGATTGCGATGGTGGCTCACGTGGTGATTGAGAACCTGAAAGGCCTCTTTCTTGGCCCGATCATCGAAGGGAATCAGGTCGATATCCATCCCTTGACGGCGTTCGTTGCTATCATCGCCGGCGGACTGCTGCTCGGCTGGGTGGGCGCGTTCATCGCGGTGCCGGCGGCTGCGGCTGTCCAGGTGGTCGTGGAGGATGTCCTGATCCCCTGGCGCCACCGTCAGCTGGCGGCCGCGGAGCAGGAATACTTCGTCGGCCCCCCATCGCCGGACCCGGACTTGTCAGAGACGACCCTCAACCCCGCTCCTCGCCCGACCCCGTCCGCCGTCCCAGCCCCCCCGCCCCCTACCTTCCCGGATCTACGCCCCACCCGCTCGGTTCAAGTTCGTCGCGGTTAACCTCTGGATCGACGGTCCGTCGCGCCACGGCGTCATCCACTAATCCGCTGCGCCCGGTTCCTTTTCTTCCTGAAGAGGGGCCCGCTTCGATGCGGTCTGTCCCGGTGCTAGGATCAGCCGTCGGTGATGGTTGCGCGAGGCGGAGGGAAAGCGGGCAGTGGCATTTCATAGCCTGGAGCCGGAGCGGCGAACGCTCCACGGCCAGTTTTCCCGTGACCTGAAGCCCGTGCTGACTATCGATTCCGGGGACACGGTCCGGTTTCGCACGTTGGACGCCGGCTGGGGACTCGAGCCTCCCCACCTGGACGGGAGCCCGCGGGCCAGATTCCCAACCCGCGACGACGGGTCGGACACTGGCCACGCCCTATGCGGCCCGGTCGCCATTCGCGGCGCCGAGCCGGGGATGACGCTTGAGATCGAGATCGGTCACCTCCGAACCGGAACTTGGGGCTGGAACGGGGCCGGGGGCTGGGACAGCCCGGTGAACCGGCGTCTTGGCATCGTCGATCAGGAGATAACCCTCCACTGGACATTGGACCCGGACACGATGGTCGGGCGTGATCAGAACGGCCATACCGTGGCCCTCG
This sequence comes from Thermomicrobiales bacterium, assembly GCA_030446955.1. Taxonomy (GTDB): domain Bacteria; phylum Chloroflexota; class Chloroflexia; order Thermomicrobiales; family UBA6265; genus LC2-1. The sequence goes on along the minus strand of JAUJMG010000404.1, from coordinate 2,081 downwards.
CCCCATTCCTCGGCGTGATTGGGATGCCGCCCGACCAGCCTGGGTCCCACCCGACGGCCCCGCCCCGCTCGACCGGCGGCAACATCGACTGCAAGGAGTTGGTCCCCGGCAGTCGCCTGCTGCTCCCGATTGCGGTCCCAGGGGCGTTGGTCTCGGTCGGAGACGGGCACGCCCGGCAAGCGGATGGCGAAGCGGGCACCACCGCCATCGAGTGCCCAATGGAGCAGGCCGACCTCACCTTTCGGCTCCGGGACGATGTGCAGTTAGCATTTCCCCGCGCCGTGACACCGGCCGGCACTCTCGCCTTCGGCTTTGACGAAGACCTCGACGAAGCCATGTTCATCGCTTTGGAAGCGATGGTGAGCCTGATAGAGGGGCGGCACGGACTGACCAGGCCGGAGGCTGTCGCCCTGGCAAGCCTCGTGGTCGACCTGCGAATCACCCAGATCGTGAACGGGGTCCGCGGTGTCCACGCCGTGCTACCCCACGGGGCGCTCGGCTGACGGGCAGCGGGACAGCTTGTCGCGGTCCGTTGGGAGCAGAGCTAGCCGGCGAGCAAGTGGGGACGGAGCGCGTCAATGCTCGCTCCGTCCCCAACTATCGAGGCCGATCACCCGCAGCACAACAAGGATTCCCGGGCCGACTGGGGTGACCAGGGGTTCCAGGAGGGGGGAGGGCGAACTGAAATCGCCGCTCCCCTTGTATCGGTCTGCGTCGTCGCTGAACAGCTCCGGCTCCGCACGGTAGTCCGCCTCTGTGTCCTCGTAGGAGGAGCGGGCGGAGCCGCCGGAGTCGGAGGGCAAAGACTCGCACACGAACCCGTCGCCATCCTTGTCCAGCCGGAGGAAGTTGCGCCCGGCGCTGCCGCCTCCCGCTTGAAAGTACCGCTGCGCTTCACCTTGAGTGGAGAAGTCGGCACAGTCGTCATCGGCGGCGACGAATAGCACAAAGGTGAACGCGAGGATCAGCGCGACGGCGAATGCGACGGGGCCACGCATCGCTCATCCTCCTCCGATGGTAAGGGAGGAGGATTATTGCACGACGCGACTTCATATGTAAGCTGCAGCTTCGACCGTATCCAGCGGCCTATGAAGTGGTCGGAGCGGTACCGTTCGCGGCGAGGGCCTTGGCGTTCCGAGCCACGATTCTGTCCCGCTGGTGCTGCGGAAGCGTCCCGTAGACCTTCGTGATCCGGTTCGGCTTCGTAATCATCTCGTCCGCAATCTCGTTGACGAGCCAGAAGAGTGTGGCGGCAAGTTCCGGATCGTCGCGAAGATCGATCTGTCCGGGGTGGACCGACTCGTTACCGATCACCCGTACGGAATCGAGCATCTGCTGAACCCGCTCGTCCAAACCCTTTCCGACCAGGCTGGCAATGTCGTCGTCAATCCGCTTGCCCTTCTCGCCCAAAGCAATGCAGAGTTTCTGTACGCAAAGCCGAAGGAGGGCGGCCGCACCACGCGGTGAGGTTGCCGCGATGGACCGCGCTTCCATGTAGTCGGCCTTGACGTCAGCCGGCAAGTCTGGGTTCGGCAAGGGAGCTCTGCTCTTGAGTGGAAAGACCATATTCTCCTCGAACCAGATCGAGGGATAGCCACAGATGAGGCAAGTTGCGCGGGATACCGAAGTCGGACGAACCAAGGGATGTTCCCACTGCTGCTGGGCGTAAACGGTGCAGTGGGGGCATGTGAAGGCCGCACGCTTGAACTTGGGTGCAACGTAAGCAGGCACGTAACCCTCCAACGCGCCAGCGCGCGGTCGGCGCAATAAACCGTAGAGTTGAAGCATAAACAACGACATTCCAACTGTCAATCGGGGCTAGACGTACAGCAGTAAAGCGACAGCACAAGTGACGCTGGTGGGATCCATCCGGCACTGACACCTACACAGATACCCCGTCCGTTTAAGGGAGAGCCTCTCCCAGAAACGGACGGGGTATCTGGCGCCGTGGCCGGCTCACCGGCTGAGACTCGTAGACGCCCTGCGTGGGTTATAGGCAGCTGGTTCCTACTCCCCGTAGAGCGACTGGCACTCAGCGTCGTACGCCTTCCACGCGTCTCGAGCGATCGTCCAGACGCCGC
>JAUJMG010000403.1 GCA_030446955.1 Thermomicrobiales bacterium | reverse complement strand
TCGTCGATGAGCCAGCGGTCGCCAACCTGGGCGAAGACCAGGGCAAAGGCAGGCGTGGAGATCGGGTCCGGCAGGTCCACGACGAGCGTGGCGGCAGCTCGTCCGTCCGGCAGGACGCGGATGTCCTGGATTGCCAGGATGGCGGTCTCATCGAGAATCCCGGGCGTGGCGGCGGTGGCGGTGGCGGTGGCAATGATGGCTGCGGCGGTCGCCACCGCCTCCGGGTAGGGTTGCCCGAGGTTGCCGGTGAGTTGGCGGCCGAGATAGGCGTCGGTGAACAGGGCAAGCTGCTGGGCCGGCGCCTTGGCGTTGAGACACGCGACGTATTCACGCGCCGTCGCGGAGACACCGGCCACCGTCATGGCATCGGCCGCCTCTCCTGCAGGTGAGGCGTATGGGGTCGGGGTGGCCGGGGCCGCCGGGGGACTGGCGAGGGCCGTCTCAATGAATCCCGGGGTCGCGGCTAGGCGAACCAGGAGTTGTCGAAGATCGAGCGGTGCCACTCTGCACTCCTCGGGGGAGGGCACGTCCCGCTCCGCATCGCTTGGGAAAACCGGAGACGCGGCGGGGGACGATGAGTCATCCGGCGTCGCGGCTTCGGTCGGGGTGGAGGTGGGCTCACGGGTTGACACGGCCGGCGGGGGCGGGGTCTCCAGTCTTGCTGGGCCTCCGAGTTGGCCCTGAGGGGTTGGCAACACGTCCTGTGCCCGGCCCCTAACGGGACCCACTGCTGCGAAGGCGAGGATCGTCACAAGGAGAAGCGCGGGTGGCAGCAATCTGCGCAGCATGATCTGCTCCTGGGGCCTCGGCCTGGGGCCCTTGGTCGCGGCGACGCACATCGCCAGGAACGATTCGACGGCGACCAGTGTAGCGAGCGGAGGACGTCGACGTCCGTTTGAGAGAGCCCCAGGGACGCCTGACGTACCGGAGCATGGTATCAACGTCCTCTGGTCGGGGCTGGGTACATGAGCGAGGGTTGAGCCGGACACTGTCCTGCGATCTACTGACTGGGAGTGGGAGGGTGCTTGCGTGTCCATCGTCCCTGCGCGTCTCGTACGGACGGCTCTCGCCCTGCACGGGCCGGCGGGCGAGGAGTGGGCGCAGCGCCTGCCGTCGCTTGTCGCTGCCTGCGCGCGGCGGTGGTCCCTTCAGGTCGAGCCGCCTTTCCCTGACCTCTCCTACAACTTCGCGGCACCAGCGCGCCGCGCTGATGGCACAAATCTCGTCCTGAAAATCTGTTTCCCCGACCGGGAGTTCATCACCGAAGCCGACGCGCTCCGGCTCTTCGCGGGCCGCGGCGCGGTCCAGTTGCTGGAGGTCGATCTCGACGTGGGAGCCATGCTCCTGGAGCGGATCGAGCCGGGCACGTCCCTAGTGACCCTGGACGACGAGGCGGCGACCTCGGCGGCGGCCTCCGTGATGCGCCGGCTGTGGCGGCCGGTGCCGGCTGGCCACCGGTTTCCGACGGTGGCTGACTGGGCAGCCGGGTTCAGCCGACTCCGTACGCGCTTCGATGGCGGCACCGGCCCGCTGCCGGCCCGGCTGGTCGAGAAGGCGGAGCGGCTCTTTGGCGAGTTGCTGGTGTCGTCTGCGACCCCCGTCCTCCTGCACGGCGACCTCCATCACGGCAACGTTCTGGCGGCACGGCGGGAGCCTTGGCTGGCCATCGACCCCAAGGGCATCATCGGCGAGCCGGCATTCGACACGGCAGCGCTGCTGCACAACCCGGCAAACCTGCAAGCCGCGCCGCACCCTAGCCGCATCCTTGCCCGCCGCGTGGACCAACTCTCCGAGCAACTCGACTTCGATAGGACACGGATCCGGGGTTGGGGCTTGGCCCAGGCGGTGCTGGCCGCCTACTGGAGCCTTGAGGACGTTGGTCACGTGTGGGAGCAACCGCTCCTCTGCGCCCAGTACTTGGCCGAGATGGATTCGTAGGCGAGCTCGATGTCGGCATCGTCCCCGCACAGGTCGGAGGAGATGGCTGACCTCGATGAACTGAGTGATGCTCACGGACCCTATCGTAACAACCTAACATAAGCCGTTCGTGCTATACTTCACGAACTGAAGCGGCTCGTCGCGACCGGCGCGCGGGCCGCGTCGTGTGTCCAGGGAATCGCCCACGAGACGCGCGATGGTGCCCGAACGAGCGCCGGACAGACGGGAGCCAGCCCCCTTGGTGCAAGTCATTATGGAACCGACCACGACGCAGACGCAGGTGCAGACCAACCTGCGCAACATCGCGATCATCGCCCACGTCGATCATGGCAAAACGACCCTGGTCGACGGGCTGCTCAAGCAGTCCAACGTCTTCCGCGACCCGGACGCCGCCGGCGAGCTGATCATGGACGCCAACGATTTGGAGCGGGAGCGGGGCATCACCATCCTCGCCAAGAACACCGCGATCACCTATGCCGGCGTCAAGATCAACGTCATCGACACCCCCGGCCACGCTGACTTCGGTGGCGAGGTCGAGCGCGTCCTGAACATGGCCGATGGTTGCCTGCTCCTGGTCGACGCGGTCGAGGGCCCGATGCCCCAGACTCGGACCGTGCTGGCCCGCGCCCTGGCCATCGGGTTGCGCCCGATCGTGGTCGTCAACAAGATTGACCGCGCCAACGCCCGGCCGGAAGAGGTGGTTTCCCTCACCCAGGACCTATTCCTGGACCTGGCCACCGACCCGGACCAGCTTGAGTTCCCGGTGATCTACACGATTGCCCGCGACGGACGCGCCGGGTTGACCCCCGAGCCGGATGCCCTGGCACCCGACCTACGCCCGCTGCTCGACACCATCGTCGCGGAGGTTCCGGCGCCGGTAGCAGATCCTGACGCGCCGGTTCAGCTACTTGTTGCCTCGCTCGACTATGACACTCACCGTGGACGCATCGCGATCGGCCGCGTCCAACGCGGTCGGATCCGGGCTGGCGATCCGCTACTCCACATCGCGGCCGACGGCGAGCAGACGCGCCAGAAGGTGAGCCACCTGACGGTCTTTGAGGGGCTTGGCCGGCGAGAGGTGGACGAGGCTGTCGCCGGGGATATTGTGGCTTTGGCCGGCTTCCCGGACGCGAAAATCGGGGCGACGCTGACGGACCCGGTAACTCCGGAGACGTTGGAAGCGATCGCGATCGAGGAGCCGACGCTGAAGCTGACCTTCGGCGTCAACACCTCGCCGTTCGCTGGCCGGGAAGGGCAGTTCTCCACCTCCCGCCAGCTCCGGGAGCGGCTCTTCCGGGAGCTGGAGACCAACCTCTCGCTGCGCGTCTCTGCCACGGAGCAGGCAGATGTCTTCGCCGTCTCCGGTCGCGGGGAGCTACACCTCTCGATCCTGATCGAGACGATGCGCCGGGAGGGGTACGAGTTCCAGGTCTCACGCCCGGAGGCAATCACCCGCGAGACAGACGGCGTCACGGAGGAGCCGGTCGAGCATCTGGTGATCGACACCACGGAGCAGTTTGTCGGCGTGGTCACCGACCTCGTCGGGGGCCGTCGGGCGCGGATGCTGGACATGGTTAACGATGGGCGGGGCAACGTTCGCCTGGAGTTTGCCATCCCGACCCGTGGCCTGATCGGGCTGCGGAACGCCTTCCTGACGACGACCAAGGGCAACGGCACCCTGGCCTCCCGCCTGATCGGCTACGAGCCGTGGCAGGGCACGATCGTCTCCGGCCGTACGGGAGCGCTCGTGGCCTCGGAGACCGGCACGGCCCTTTCACACGGGCTGGCCAACGCTCAGGAGCGAGGGATCACCTTCATCGAGCCCGGCACGGAGGTCTACGAAGGGATGGTCGTCGGCCAGCAGCCGCGTCCCGGGGACCTTGCGGTCAACGTCTGCCGGGCCAAGAAGCTGACCAACATCCGCTCCAGCACCTCCGACATCTCCGTCCGCCTGACGCCGCCGGTGCTGCTCAGCCTAGAGCAGTCGCTGGACTTCCTGGCCGACGACGAACTGCTGGAGGTCACGCCGAAGGGCTGGCGCCTCCGCAAGCGCCTCCTGACGCAGGACGAGCGCAACAAGGCCAAGAAGCACGCCCAGCAGGCTTCCGCGAGCCGGGGCGGGCGCTAAACGTCAGACGCCAGACGCCAGTATCAGATGGAGCGGGAGGTTGCCCACTGACGGCTCGCTCCGTCTGGCGGCTGCGCTAA
>JAUJMG010000076.1 GCA_030446955.1 Thermomicrobiales bacterium | reverse complement strand
GCGAGGCAGCCATGAAGCGGCTCGGCGAGAAGGCCGAGGTGCAGCGCTACAAGGGACTGGGCGAGATGAATCCCGATCAGCTCTGGCAGACCACCATGGACCCAGCCCAGCGGACCTTAATGCAGGTCAACATTGACAACGATGTTGCCGCGGACGAGACCTTTGACATGCTGATGGGCAGCGCCGTACCGCCACGGAAGAAGTTCATCCAGACCCATGCCCGCGAGGTGCAGAACCTCGACGTCTAGCTTGCCGCGGCATGGGAAGATTCGGGTTCTTTCAAAGCACCGTCATCTAAAGTCCGCCCGGAGCCGTCACTGGCGCCGGGCGGACTTTAGATGACGGCAATACAGGCATGGTTCCTGACCTTGGCGAGGCGGCACAGCGTTAGGGTCGCCCTCTGAGAGCTTCTCTTCCAGGGGCATATGCTAGAGTCAGCGACCGGGTGAGCTTCGCGTGGCTGACGCCTGGGTATGTGCTTGGGAAGGACGTAGGGATGCGGATAGCGGTCGACGCGATCGGTGGAGATCAAGGTCCCGAGGTGGTGGTGCCGGGCGCCGTCGCTGGAGCGAGGACGTTCGATGTCGCCCTCTCGCTTGTCGGACCTGAAGCGGTCATTCGCCACCACCTGAGCTCGATCGACCTCAGTGGTGTTGACGTGGACGTGGTTGACGCCCCCGATGCGATCGAGATGGATGAGCACCCTGCCCAGGCGATTCGTCGAAAACCGAAGGCCAGCATTCCGGTGGCTCTACGAGAGGTTCAGGCAGGGCGTTCCGCTGGCGCCATCTCCGCCGGAAATAGCGGAGCGATGATGGCCGCGTCGCTCTTGGTCCTCGGCCGGATCGCGGGCATTGACCGGCCTGCGATCGGTTCCTTCCTCCCGTCGGCTCGATCTCGCACCCTGGTCCTTGATCTGGGGGCAGTGACCGACCCGAAACCGCACCACCTCGTTCAATTTGCCATCATGGGTCGCGTGTACGCTGAACGCATCCTTGGCATTAGCAATCCAACACTCGGTCTTCTGAGCAACGGCGAGGAACCGACGAAGGGGAACCAGTTTGTTCAGGAGGTCTATCCGCTCCTGGCTCGGGCGGACGGCCTCAATTTCCAAGGCAATGTCGAGGGGAAGGACGTGCCGCTTGGCACCGTCGACATTGTCGTCACCGACGGTTTCACGGGGAACGTCGCCCTGAAGGTGGCTGAGGGAGTGGCGACGATGATGACTGATCTGCTCCGCTCCGAATTGACCGCCACCCTTCCCCGTAAGCTCGCCTCACTGGCACTTCGGCACGCCTTCCGAAGCGTCCGATCCCGCCTTGACTACAGCGAAATTGGGGGAGCACCGCTCCTTGGAGTCGACGGCACCGTTGTCATCGCTCACGGGCGATCGGACGCGAAGGCCATCATGAACGCGGTGGGTGTGGCACGGCGCTCGGTGGAGGCTGACCTGCCGGGCGGAATCCGGGAGGCTGTTACAAGGCAGACCGCCGGAAAGGATCCCGTGGTGCCACTGGGCGCTGATGGTGAGTTGAGCACCAGCCCGTAGCCACTCAGCGTTTAGCCTGGATCGCCCACCGCTCGCTTGAGCTGCGCCCCTGGGCGAAATGCTGGGGTTCGTCTCCGGCCGATGGTCATGGCGTCACCGGTGCGCGGGTTTCGACCTTGGCGAGCGGCGCGCTCTGCGACACGGAACGTCCCGAAGCCGCTAATGGCTACCTCGTCGCCCTCAGCCAGGGCGCGCTGCACGGCCGAGAAGACCGCGTTCACGGCCGCGGAGGCCTGAGCTTCGGTGAGCGCCGCATTGGCGGCCACAATCTGCGCGAGGTCTTGCTTCCTCATCCGTCTCCCCCAATACGCAGCGTCTCGTGGGCTCCCCGCACGGTCGTCAGTTCTCTATCGGACGCCTTAGCCTACCACCTCCTGAAGCAGGCCTCCCGCCTAGACATCAGGGCTGATCGACGCCGGCGGCAGGCTGCGGACGTGCTCCCCGCCGCGGACCTCGTCGACGCTGCCTGGCCGCCTCGAACAAGATGACGGCGCCGGCGACACCCACGTTCAGCGACTCAAGCCCACCGAGTAAGGGGATACGCACCGAAGTCGTCGCCAACGACGCTGCGTCAGCCGTCACGCCATCGGCCTCGGAACCAAGAATCAGCGCAGCCGGCTGGGTCCAGTCCAAACCCTCGTAAGGCACTAAACCATCCGCAGCCGCGACAGCCCGGAGAGCACAAGCCGCCTCCAAGTTTGCCCAGGTGTCGGGGGTGAGAGCCTCGATCGGAAGCCGGAAATGCGCTCCCATCCCGGCCCTTACTGCCCTCGGATGGTACGGGTCCACCGTCTCATCGGAAAGCAGAGCGGCAGTGACCCCGGCGCCGACAGCAGCTCGCAAGAGCGTTCCCAGGTTTCCGGGATCCCGCACGCGATCAATCACAACATATAGGGGAGAGCGGGTCGCTGCCGCAGGCACATCGGGAAAGGGAAAGACCGCGAGCGTTCCTTGAGGCGTCGAGGTGTCACTGACACCATCAAACAAGGTCGATGCGACGACCCGCGCGGGTACGCGGGCTTGAAGGGATCGGAGCCAATCCTGTTCGTCCCCCACACGGTCGTCACGGACGAGCAGCAACGAGGGGATCGCACCCGTCTGCAGCCCGTCCTCAATCGCGCGGTCCCCTTCCACGACGAACGCCCGCTCCGCGTGGCGCTTTTGGCGCCGTTGGAGCGAGCGTACATACTTCAATGCAGCGTTGGACGGGCTTCGGATGACGGAGTCGGTGCCGGCGTCCTCCGGTGCTGATGGCGGCAACGCGAGCTAGGCCAGCGCCTGCTTCGCCACCGACGCCACCTCAGCGAAGGCCGCCTCGTCGCGCACGGCCAGGTCCGCGAGCATCTTTCGATCAACCGCTACACCGGCCGAATTGAGCCCCTGGATGAGCCGGCTGTATGGAATGCCATTCATGCGAGCAGCGGCATTAATGCGAGTGATCCACAGCCGGCGCATGTCCCGCTTGCGCGTCCGGCGGTCGCGGTAGGAGTACATGAGCGCCCGCATTAGGGACTCATGAGCACGCTTGTATAGCCGGTTATTGGTGGCGCGATGCCCCTTTACCTGGGCCAGCACCTTCTTGTGCCGCTTATGCGCGGCGACGCCTCTCTTGACGCGGGCCATCCTGCTCCCCGATCGTTACAGGTCCAACGACCTATCGTTCCCTGTCCTGGCCTAGCTCCCATAGGGGAGCAAACGCTCCACTCGCTGGCGGTCGGCATTGTCAAGCGGCAGCATCCGGTCGAAGGCGCGCTTCACCCGCGGCGCCTTCCGGCGGCGGAAGTGGCTCTTCATCCCTTTGGTCCGCATGATCTTGCCCGTTGCGGTCACCTTAAACCGCTTCTTGGCCCCCTTATGGGTCTTAAGCTTCTGCTTCGTCACGGGTTTGGGTCCCTTCCTTTTCATGCTGACTCTGTTTGGGCTTGAGCGGACCAAGGTGCATGGTCATCGCTCGCCCTTCCATCCGAGGCGGCTGTTCAATATTGCCGTGCGGCCGAAGCTGCTCCGCCAACTGGTCGAGCAATCCCCGTCCGATGTCCGGATGAGCCATCTCACGTCCGCGAAAGAGGACGGTCAGCTTCACCTTGTCCCCGCCGTCCAGGAACTTGGCGGCCTGGCGGCCCTTCGTCTCTAGATCATGATCGTCGATCTTCGGACGAATCCGCACCTCTTTGAGCTCGACGACATGCTGATTCTTGCGTGACTCTCGCTCTTTGCGGCTCTGCTCATACCGGAACTTGCCGTAATCCATCAAGCGGCACACGGGCGGCATCGCGTTCGGCGCCACCTCGACGAGGTCCAGACCACGCTGGCGGGCCATCTCCAGCGCGTCGCGCGTGGGGATCACCCCAACCTGTTGGCCTTCTTCGTCAATCAGCCGCACTTCTCGGATGCGAATGCGCTCGTTGACGCGGGTTTGAACTGGTCTGGTTATAGTTGGCCTCCCTAGCCTGCTCGGAAAACTTGGCCCTCCGGGGCGGCTCACATGTCACCGCAGGGGAAGGCACGGGGAACCCGCCGCCGAGGACGGAACCTCACGAGTTTAGCATCGACTCGCCAATCGAGTCAATCAGAAGGCGACGGCGAGATCGTTGTACCTGCGGCGCCCCGACCCGCGAAGTACTGGCGGGTGGCCGCTTCGTCGAGGTTGAGCTGTGCCACGAGTGCATCCAGGCCATCGAACGTGGCGTCCTCCCGTAGTCGCTCAAGGAGATCCACGTGGAGCGGTCGACCGTAAAGGTCGCCGTCAAAGTCCAGAAGGTGGGTCTCGACGAGTCGTGCTCCAGTGTTCACTGTGGGCCGCGTGCCTACGTAAGTCATTGCCGGGTGATCGGAGACGACATCCGGAATGGTTGCCCGGGTTGCGTAGATGCCATCGGCGAGGGGAACTAGGTCCGGAGCAGGTTGCACGTTGGCTGTCGGGTAGCCGATCGTGCGTCCGAGGTGGGCGCCGTGGATAACCGGACCGGTGACACGGAACGGCCGGCCAAGAAGCCGCTCGGCGCGCGCGACATCCCCAGCTTGAACCGCCCGCCGGATGGCGCTGCTGCTGACAATGCCGTCGTCGTCCGCAAGTCTCTTCACGGCGTGGACATTGAACCCGAGACGCCTTCCGATCTCCTGTAACTTAGGCAGATCACCGGAGCGGTTACGACCGAGCGCGAAGGCCTCTCCAACCCAAAGCTCTACTGGCTGTGCACATTGATGCATCTGCTCAAGGAAGGCCTCAGGCGATAGCTCGGACAGACTCCGACTGAAGGCAAGAGTGGCGATCTCGTCCAGCCCGGCCATTGAGAGACGCTCGAGCTTTGCTTCGGCGGAGCAGATCCGACCCGGGAACTGGTCCGGGCGGAGAACCATTGCCGGAATTGGCTCAAATGTCACGGCCAGAGCTGGAACGTTTAGGGCCCGCGCCCGCTTGACAGTCTCTCCTGCGAGGTAGTGGTGGCCGAGATGGACTCCGTCGAAGGTACCAATCGTTACCACCCGAGGATGGGCTTCCATCCCGTCCCAGTTCCGGTACCGCTTCGGCATCGTCGCAGCGCTCATGGAACCACCGCCATCACCTTGGTGGGTCGCCATGCCCCAAGGTCCGCCTGACCAACCCCGACACCGAGCCATTCGCCGCCCGCGTCGTACGCTCGGCACCGCGCTTCAATTGGCGCCGCCGCGATCCCGTTGCCCTGTCTCCAGGTCTTAGCCTCCGCGTCATTTAGGATCAGAGCGGGCCACTCTTCCAGCACGATGTCCGGATGGAAAGCCACCTCCGCCCAGACGGCCGGCAAGTCTAATTCCGCTAACTCCCGCAACGTCCAAGCCTGACAGAGCGTGAAGACACCCGCTCTCGTCCGCACGAGGCTAGAGAGGTGCGCACCGGTGCCGAGGATGTCTCCTAGGTCGTGCGCAAGCGATCGCACGTAGGTTCCCTTCGAGCACTCCACGAGAACAGTCGCCGTAGGCGAGGCCCAAGCAAGGAGATCAAGTTGGTGGAAGACGACGGGACGAGCCGGGCGGTCAACCGTCCGTCCTTCGCGAGCCTCCTCGTACAGGCGTCGCCCGCCAACACGCACCGCGGAGTACATTGGCGGTACCTGCAACTGGGACCCGAGAAAGGTGTAGAGAGCGCGAGCGATCCCGGATTGGTCAAGGGAGAGGGGATCGGTGACTCCCGTCACCTGGCCGTCCGCATCAAACGTGTCCGTCTCAACGCCGAAGGTGATCTCGGCCACGTAGGTTTTGGCTGCGTCGTCCATGAACTCAAGAACCCGAGTTGCTGACCCAACGGCCACTGGCAACACTCCCGTCGCCGCCGGGTCCAGGGTACCTGCGTGTCCAACTTGGCGTTCGCCAATGAGCCGGCGCACGCGGCCCACTACATCGTGGCTCGTCCAGCCTGCCGGCTTGTCCACGACAAGGAATCCGTGGAAGCGCCCCCCGGAGCGAGATCGGGTTGCCACGTGTCTAGAAGGTGACCACGTTGCTGGGCGCGGCGAGTTCGTTGACCTGGCGGAGAAAAGCCATCTTTTCCGCCTCGCCCCCCGTCACCTGACATCCCGCCGCTCGCGGGTGGCCGCCGCCACCGAAGGCCTTGGCAATCTCGGCAACGTCCACATCCTCATTCAAACTGCGAAGGCTTACCCGCCAGCCATCGCCGTTCGCGAACAAGATGGCGGCCACCAAGGAGCCTTCCGTGCCCGCGAGGAAGTTGACCAGTCCTTCGGCTTCACTCGCCTGCGCATTGCAATCTGCCAAGATGTTGTTCGTCAGCTCCGCCCAAATGACAGAGCCGGTCCACTGCACATTGGCCAGGGCGCGCTGCCACAAGCAGACGGTGGAGCGCGACTTGAGACGGAAGAGGGCGTCCACAATGGGCGCGGGATTCGCTCCTGCGTCGACGAGATCGGCGGCGGTCCGCATCGTTCTCGCCGTGGTAGCTGGGGTTCGGAGGCCAAGCGTGTCCCCGTAGATCCCGGCGAGCAGGCATTGGGCGATTGGGAGAGTTAGCTCGGTGCCCCAGACGCGAAGGATTTCAGCCACGATTTCTGCGGTTGCCGCGGCGTTCGGCTCAACGATGTTGACGAGGCCGAATCGATCGTTGGTGACGTGGTGATCGATGTTGATGATTGGGATTGAGCCGTCCACCCGACGTGGGTCGTCGGCATAGAAGCGACCAAGCCGCCGCCTGTCGGAGCAGTCTGACAGGCAGAGAGCGTCGTATTCGGGCAGAGGGTCGACGCCGTACGCGAGGACTCGTTCCACCTCAGGTAGGAACCGCAAACTTGGTGGAAGCACGCCGTCGCTGAGTATAGGAATCGCGCGAATCCCCAACTCACCTAAGGCGCTGGCAATCGCCAGCGGGGAGGCTAGACCATCAGCATCCACATTCTGGTGCGTGGGCATGAGGACGGCCCGCGCCCCCTTCAGTGTGCGAAGCGCTTCCTCGGCGGCCGGGATATCCAGCCGCCAACTCGCCTGAGTCACTCCGCGGTCTCCAGAGGCTCTGTCTTGGACATCACAGGTCCCGCCTCATCCAGTTCTTGAAGCGCCCGAGCGATCTGGTCCGCATGCTCCATCGAGCGATCGTCTCGGAACTCCAAGTCAGGAATCTGCCGCATCCGGAGGCGGGGTCTGAGGTGGTGACGGATGAACCCTGCCGCGGAGCGCAAGGCGGTCAACGTCGCCCGGCGCTCATCATCGCTCCCCAAAACACTGACATAGACGCGGGCCGAGCGCAGATCCGGAGGGACCTCAACCCGTGTCACGCTCATGAACCCCACCCGCGGGTCTTTGACCTCCCGCCGGATGATATCGGTCAACTCCTCACGAAGGAATTCTCCGACCTGCTCGGTGCGTCTGCTCATGGTCCTCTGCCCTCCGGACCGAGCGGCACGGGCTGGTGGGGCGCGCCGCAGCCCCACACCAGCCCTTCGATGCGGCGCTAGGCCGTTCGAGCCATCTCCTCGCGGTGGTAGAACTCGATTTGGTCACCCACCTGGAGGTCGTTGAAGTTGTCCAAGCCGAGGCCGCACTCGTAGCCGGCGGCCACTTCACGGACATCATCCTTGAACCGCTTGAGCGATTTGATACCGCCCTCGCTCAGGACCGTCCCGCTTCGCAACACCCGGGCCTTGGAGTTTCGCGTGATTTTGCCGTCCAGCACGTAGAGGCCAGCCACCACGTCGCCGCCGGGAAGCTTGAACGTGTTTCGGACCTCGGCATACCCGTCTGTCACGTCCTGGAAGACGGGCGCAAGCAGACCAGTCATCGCCTGCCGGACCTCGTCAAGCAGGTTATAGATGATGTTGTAGAACCGGATGTCCACCTGAGCCGCGTCCGCTGCTCGTTTCGCGGCCACGTCGGGACGAACATTGAAGCCTATGATGATGCTCCGCGTCGCTGACGCTAAGCTCACATCCGACTCCGTGATGGCTCCCGTTCCGGCGAACTGGATCGCCAACTGGACTGACTGGTCCGTATCCTCATTCAACTTGAGCAAGGCATTCTGGATCGCCCCGAGGGAGCCCTGGACGTCCGCCTTGAGGATGACCCGGAGCTCGGCCGCCGTGCCCGCCTGCACCTGATTATAAAGATCGGTCAGCTTGACGGGACGCTCGCCGATGAGTGCGTCTACCCGGCGCTGCGCCTGACGCTGATCGGCCAGGGCACGGGCAACCTTCTCGTCATCGAAGACTTGGAACGTATCACCGGCTTGGGGAACGTCGAGCAACCCAAGGATCTCGACCGGAGTGCTCGGCTCGGCCCGCCGGATCCGCTTCCCGCGGTCGTCGAACATTGCCTTGATCCGACCCCACGTCGCGCCGGCGACAACCACATCCCGCAGGTTCATGGTGCCGCTCTGAACCAGGACCGTCGCGACTGGCCCCCGGCTACGATCGACCTTGGCCTCGATGACGACACCGTTCGCCGGCTTGTGTGGATTCGCGCGTAGCTCATTGACATCCGCGACGAGGAGGATCACCTCGAGCAAGTCGTCGAGGCCAAGTCTTTCCCGCGCCGACACCTCGACCACGGGAACATCCCCGCCCCACTCCTCGGGAAGGACGTTGTTCTCACTAAGCTGCTGCTTTACCCGCTCCGGGTTTGCGGCCGGCAGATCGATCTTGTTGATTGCCACGACCATCGGCACGTTCGCCGACCGGATGTGGGTGATGGCCTCTCTCGTCGTGGGCATGACGCCGTCGTCCGCCGCCACAACTAGGACCGCGATGTCGGTCGCTTGGGCGCCTCGGGCCCGCATCGCCGTAAAGGCCTCGTGTCCGGGGGTATCGAGGAAGCTAACTTTGCGACCTTGCGTTTCGATCTGGTAGGCGCCGATGTGCTGGGTGATACCGCCGGCCTCACCCTCGGCGACATTCGCAGACCGGATTGCATCCAGCAACTTCGTCTTGCCGTGGTCCACATGCCCCATGATCGTCACCACGGGCGGGCGGGGCATGGCGCCCTCGTCCGTCGCGGCTTCGGCGCGGCGACTCTCGAAGTTGGCCGTCGCCTGCTGAACGACCTCAGACACGTGCTCGTTCGTCTCCCAGCCGAGGGACTCTGCAACCCTGGCGGCAGTATCGTAGTCAATCTGCTGGTTCAGGTTGGCCATGATCCCGAGCTTCATCAACTCCTTGATGATCTCGACCCCGGTGGTTTGCAGCAGATCTGCCGCCTCTGCCACCGACATGACCGATGGCATGGTCACTGGCTCGCGTTCGATCGGCTGGGCGCGACGCACCGCGACCGTCCGCGCCGCTCCGCCACGTCCGCCCTTGCCCCGGCCCCGACCACCCGCACCACCGCGTCCAGGCCCACCACGTCTGCCCTGAAATGTGTTTGTCATCTGCTCATCCTTTCGTTGGCTCGGTAGCGGTCGGCTGCTCGGTTCCATCCGAGGATGTCGGCAACCCGTCCGCATAGTGCCGGAGATGCTCAAGCCCCTCCGGTGTCATGGTTGTATTGAGTGCCCGATCCAGCATGTTGGTCTTGAGAGCCCGCTCCCAGCATCCAGGCCGATCGCATAGGTACGCACCACGGCCATTCCGCTTGCCGGTCGGGTCGATCTCCACCGGCCCCTCCGCCGTTCGAACAATGCGGATCAGCGCTCGCTTGGCATCACGCTCCCGGCAGGCAACGCACATCCGTTGCGGCACATGCTTCGGCCGGCGTCCCGCACCGCCAGCACCGGCCCGCCCGGTGACCCGAGCCGCGGCAGTCACCTTAGGCCTCCGCTGACGCGCCGGCTACCCTTGCGGGAACCGTGAGCTCGTCGAGCGGCAACTGCTCACCCGTCGAGACGTCATAGCGGACCCGCAGCTCGCGGTTGTAGTAGACCTCCAGGGCAGAATCTCGGATGTCCACGTCCACGCTCATCCCGATCAAGTCCGCGGGCAGTGGCCCGAACGACCGATCGCGGACGTTGATCGTGCCATCGGGTCGAACCAAGCGCGGCTGCCGGCCTTGCCAGCTCAAGTCATGAGGAGCATCGGCCAAAGCCGCTCGGGCCTGGCGTACCAGCGCACCGTCCTGCTCAAGCAGCGATTCCGGGTCCTTGATATCGATACGCCAGCCGGTCAGCTTGAAGGCAAGTCGGGCATTCTGCCCTTCCTTGCCAATCGCGAGGGACATCTGGTCGGTCGGCACGATGACCGTCGCCACCCGGTTCGCTTCGTCCAGTGCCACGTTGGTTGGCTTAGCGGGGCTCAGGGCGTTCGCGATAAAGGTTGCACTGTCGGGGGACCACTCGATCACGTCGATCTTTTCGCCGTACAGTTCATTGACGATATTCTGGATGCGGACCCCACGGACGCCAACGCAGGAACCGACGGGGTCGACTTTCTCCTGCCGCGCTGTCACCGCGACCTTGGACCGGAGTCCCGGTTCCCGCGCCACTTCCATGATCTCCACGGCGCCACTGAAGATCTCCGGAACCTCCATTTCAAACAGTCGCCGGATGAGGTTCGGGTGGGATCGGGAGACGATGAGCTGCGGCCCACGCGGATCGCGGTTGACTTCGACCAGCAGCACCTTCAGTCGCTGCCCAGGGCGGTACCGCTCCGTCGACACTTGCTCGCGGGCAGGCATGACCGCCTCGGCCTTGCCCAGCTCCACAATCACCGCCCGAGAGTCCGCTCGCTGGACCGTCCCGTTGAGAACTTCGCCCTGGCGATCCTGGTACTCGTCGTAAACCGTGTCCCGCTCATAGTCGCGGATCCGCTGCAGCACAACCTGCTTTGCCGTTTGAGCGGCGATGCGGCCGAAGTTATCCGGCGTCCGCTCGATGCGGATCACATCACCTACTTGCACGCCGGGCGCGATGCCAGTCGCCTCCGAGAGCAGGATATCGTTGGTGGGGTCCTCGATCTCCGGCACCACGCGCTTGTGGACGTAAACGCGCATCGCGCCCGTGCCGGTCTCAATCTCGACAGAGACCTCCTCCTCGGAGTTCGCCATCTTCTTATAGACCGTTTTCAGCGCGTGCTCGACGGACGAGAGCACCGCCTCCCGCGGAATTCCCCGCTCAGCGGCAATTTGGGCGATCGCGGTGTAGAAATCGGACTTCACCCGCGCTCCTCCTTCTTTTTTTGCAGGTATGGCGTCGGCGCGCGTCGCGGTGCCGCAGAACGAGCCATTGTTCGCGTCCTGACGGACAACAAAGAACGTGGGCTGTGGACCCACGTTCCTCACAGAGTCTTGGTTCCGCGCGAACAGTGTACCATTGAGGCCAAGCCCCGTTCAAGAATCGCCGCCGGGGTCCTCCCGCAGTCCGGTGCTATACTCGCGGCTCGGCCGTGGGTGTCCGGCGGGCGGGAGACCTGCGGTGCGGGAGGGGGAATGGATCGGCGAACCTGGCGAACCTGGCTTCGGCCCGGCATGCTCATCAAGCGCTGGATAGCCCTGTTTATTCTCAGCATGGTGCTGACGAGCCTCGGGCTCGCGATGGGTCTGGCCTGGATCTATCGAAACTACAACTTCCCAGCAAGCGCCACCCAAGTCGTCCGGGCCCTGACCCTTCAGTTCATCCCGCACCCATACCGGGAGTTGCTGATTGTCCCGGTCGGCATCGCGCTCCTTGGCTTCTCGTTCTGGCGCCTCAGCCACTCGCTGATCGCTCCCCTTATGGCACGGTCAGCTCAAGGGCAACAACTGGCCCAGATCGTCGCTGAGCATCGCTTCGGGCCGTCGCGGCCTGCCTTCAACGTGGTAGCGATCGGCGGCGGAACTGGTCTTTCGACGCTCCTCCGAGGCCTCAAACACCAGGATCTCGGCATTACCGCCATCGTCACCGTTGCCGACGACGGTGGGAGTACTGGCCGCATCCGAGAAGAATTCAATATGCCAGCCCCGGGCGACATCCGGAACTGCATCGTCGCCCTTGCTGACGCCGAGTCGACAGTCGGCCGCCTATTCCAATACCGCTTCGACCAAGAGGGCTCCGTTCTCTCGGGGCATTCGTTCGGCAACCTCTTCATCACCGCCCTCACCCAGGTCACGGGTAGCTTCGAGCAGGCGGTAATCGAATCTGCCCGGGTGCTCGCGGTTCGGGGTCGGGTGCTCCCAGCAACGCTTGAAAACGTGACCCTCTGCGCGGAATTGGTGGACGGTAGCGTTGTCAAGGGCGAATCCACGATCTCGAGAAAGAAGCCTCCCATTAAGCGCGTTTTCTTGCAGCCGGAGAGCCCCGATGGGTACGAGCCGGCGCTCAGCGCCATCCTCAACGCGGATCTCATCGTTCTCGGACCGGGCAGCCTCTATACCAGTGTGCTACCCAACCTTATGGTTGCCGGTGTCGCTCAGGCCATTCGGTGGTCTGCGGGCAAAGTGGTCTACGTCTGCAACGTCGCCACGCAGCCGGGTGAGACTGATCACTTTGGAGCCGCCGACCACATCCGTGCGGTCGTAGATCACATTGGCGACGGCGTCCTCGATTACGCCCTTGTCAACAGTAACGCTGCACCCGCCAGCAACATCCGCCCGGAGTGGCGGGTCGATCCGGTTGGGTTTGATGGCGTGCGTGGCATCGGGCGCAAAGTCCGTGTGATCGCCCGCGACGTCGTCAATGATCACAACCCACTTCGCCATGACCCAGACAAGCTCGCACAAGCCCTGCTCGACATCGGCCGTATGGAGACCGCTCCCGAGGAAGCTGTCACGCTCGCCTGGGAGCCGAGCCGGGACCACGAAGTGGAGGCTGTCGTCGCCGCGAACGGGCTCGTCCCGACCGGCGGAACAAGGGAGTAAGGCACCGTTATGGCGTATCGCGTCGGCATCAATGGCTTCGGTCGAATTGGTCGTCAAGTCTTCAAGGCCATCGACGAGGGCGGCTACGGTGATCTCTTTGAGGTAGTAGCGGTCAATGACCTCACGAGTCCGGAAGGGCTGGCTCATCTGCTGACCTACGACTCAACGTACGGTCGGTATGACGCCGAGATTGAAGCGTCAGATGGAGCTATCCGGGTCAACGGCCGAGCGATCAAAGTACTCGCCGAAAAGGATCCGGCCCAACTGCCATGGGGGAGTGAGGGCGTGGACTTGGTGATCGAGTCCACGGGCAGATTCACGGACGCGGACAAGGCGCGCGGCCACCTGACCGGCGGTGCGAAAAAGGTCATTATCTCCGCCCCGGCCAAGGGCGAGGACATCACAGTCGTCCTGGGTGTGAACGAAGAGGGGTACGACGCCGCCCGTCACCAGATCATCTCGAATGCGTCCTGTACCACCAACTGCCTGGCGCCTGTTGCAAAGGTGGTCCTCGACAATTTCGGCATCCGGCGAGGGTTGATGACCACGGTCCACTCGTACACCAACGATCAGGTCATCCTTGATGGTCCCCACAAGGATCTCCGCCGCGCCCGTGCCGCCGCGACAAACATCATTCCCACCAGCACAGGGGCCGCCCGCGCGCTCGCCCTCGTGCTGCCGCAACTGGAAGGCAAGTTCGACGGCTTTTCTCTCCGGGTCCCCACCCCGACTGTCTCGATCATTGACTTCGTCGCTGAGACCGAGCGCCCAGCGTCTGTCGACGCCCTGAATGACGCGTTCCGCACGGCCGCTGAGAGCGATGCCTTGCGTGGAATCCTTGGGTTCACGGACGAGCCACTGGTGTCAAGCGACTTCCGTCAAGATTCCCGTTCCGCCATCGTTGACGGCTTGTCGACCATGGCGATGGGCGAGAACATGGTCAAGGTCATCGCTTGGTACGACAACGAGTGGGGTTACTCGTGCCGGGTAGCCGATCTTGCGGCACTTATCTGCGAGGCCGGTTTCCCAGGCGCCGGTTAGGGATGCGCCCGGAGAGATGGGGGCAAGGTTCACCCGTTTGGACTCGGACACGTTCTAGGTGAGACAGCGATGAAGGTTCGCTCTCTTCGCGATGCCGACTTGGCCGGCAGCCGCGTCCTCCTCCGAGTTGACTTCAATGTTCCCATCTCGGAGGGGCGAGTCGGGGACGACACCCGGGTGCGCGCGTCCCTGCCGACGATCCGGTTCATCCTGGATCAAGGAGCCTCCGTTGTCTTGGTCAGCCA
>JAUJMG010000075.1 GCA_030446955.1 Thermomicrobiales bacterium | reverse complement strand
TGCCTCCCGGCACCGGAGTGATGGCAGCAGCGGCCTGCCGGACACCATCGTAGTCCACGTCGCCGACAATCCGCCCGTCAACAACGTTGACGCCGAAGTCCAGCACGACCGCCTCCGGCTTCACCATCTCGGGTCCAACGAGACCAGGGTGACCGGCGGCTACGGCGAGCAGATCCGCCTCCCGACAGATCGACCCGAGGTCGACGGTCTGGCGGTGGCAGACGGTCACTGTTGCATGGCGTTGCATCAATAGGGAAGCAAGGGGATGACCGACGACGTTGCTGCGGCCTATGACCACCGCCCGGGCGCTGGCGATCGGGATGTTGTAGTGGTCAAGCAGCTCGATGCCCCCTTGCGGGGTGCTCGGGCGGAGCGACGGCAGGCCCATGTGAAGTCTGCCGGCGTTGGTCGGGGTGATGCCATCGACATCCTTCAGGGGCGAGAGGTGTTCGAGGACCAGATCTGATGGCAGGTGATCCGGTAGGGGCATGAGCACCAGAACACCGGTGACGCGCGGATCGCCGTTCAATGCTTGGATGTTCGCGAGAAATTGCGTGGGGTCGGTTTCCGCGGGGAGATCGACGGGCCGGTGGTGGATCTCGACACGGGTGAGCGTCTTGACGATGGAGTTGCGATATGCCTCGGCCGCCGGATGATGGCCCACCAACACCGTGGCGAGGGACGGCTGCTCGCCCCCCATCTTGGTCAATCGGTGGATCGACTCCGCGATCTCCTCACGGATGCGAGTGGCGAGCGGGCCGCCACGCAGAATTTGGGCGGTCATCCCGCGCCGACCTTTCCTTGTCTTCAGCCAGCGCGTCGCGCCTCAGCTGATTCAATCCTTCCAGTGGAGGTTGGGGACAGCCTTGCTCGAGCAAGAGTTGATGACCCAGCTCACCCTACACCTCAGTCGCAGCCCACTATAGCGGCTTGAAGACGCTGCCTCCTAGCCCAGCATAGTCGCGGGAAAGGAATGGGCAGCGCTTGTTCACCTGGCCGTGCTACCGAGGACCTCACTCCAAAGAGTGGAGGCTGAACCGGGGGGCACCGACGAGGTACGGGGCATCAAGATCAAGTGCGGCAGGCCTGCGCTCGAAAGCGGCCGAAGTCCCATCCGCTCATCACTCGGGCTTACCTCCTGCCCTGCAGCATCGTCCACTCTTTCCCTTCCTTGAGCCAGGCACTGAATCGGCAACGTTGGGCTGTCCTCGCTCAGCTCTTCTACCCGACCGCTTCACCAGCGAGCGTATCGACAGCACCGGACATCGAACGAGGACGGCCGAACTCCAACAAAGGCGTCTAGGAGGCAGTGGAGCAACCAGCCGTCGTTCCTAATGGACCGCCTCAACCCCCAAACGGGCGGGTAACGACACCTAGTAACTCCAAAAGCGTCGTTTACCATCCGATGCCGTTATTCCTTGTCATATGGGACCCGGCATTCGACAGTGGCACGTCGGAGGTGTGGACGACGTGGATAAGACCTTGACCGACCGGCAACCCTCTGATATCATCATGCCAGTTCGTCACGACCGGAATGCCAGGTGGGCACGAGGGGTTGGGGTCGTGACTACGAGTCATGAGGGGCTGGGGTGCTGAACAAGGGCGGGGAGCTATTCGGGGCGGCGTTGAAGCGATACCGAGAGGAGCGGCGCGTCTCCCAGAGCAAGCTGGCCGAGCGGGCCGGCTTTGACCACAGCTACGTGAGCCGATTGGAGAGTGGCGCTCGGATGCCGACGCGCGAGGCCGTCTTGCAGCTGGCGACAGCGCTCGGTCTCGATCCCTCCTCGCACGATGCCCTTCTTGCGGCAGCGGGCTTCTTGCCGAGGGAGGTATCGAGCCTGCTGGTCGCTGAGCAGCAGGTCAGCGAGGTGTTGGACGTGCTTCGGGATGACTCGGTGCCCGAGGAATTCCGCGACAACATCCGCCAGGTCCTTGGACTCCTGGCCGAGCAGGCAAGGTTCGCCCGGCGTCCCCGCGTGGCCGAGAAGGTGTCCGGGCTCGCAGCCTAATCGGCAACCTCTTCGCCCCCGCCGATCTTCACTGCAGCAGCGGACCTCGCCCCCGGGTTCGCTGCTTCACCAGGCCCCGCTGTTAGTGTCCAGGCCCGCTCCATTATGGGATCCCATTACATACCGTCGGCTCAAATACCGGTCTTACCGGTTCCCCTGGAGGCTGAACTCGCGGGAACGCGGTCGGCGACATGCGGTGGCCCCACCGCATGTCGTCGGCCCATGTGGGTCTCGCCCGGCGTCTCGCGAGATCCTCCAGGGGACCAGATCCCGCCCTGTTCGGGCGTGGGGGGTGGCTTCAATCCCTTCCCTTGGCGCTCAGTCCAGCAAGGGGTCACGACGACCAGATCGGAGCCGCCAGTAAAGTGTGGGGAGGGTGAACCGTGCCGGCCAATCTCTCGGGCGTCGGATAGAATAGGTGTACGTACAACGACGCGGGGCCTGACAGGCAGCCTGCATGATGAGAGTCGAGCTAAGCGTCGGTCGGGCGAAGGCTCTCGAGATCAAGATTTCTTAGGAGGAGATCGTGGCGGAGTTCGCTCACCTGCATCTGCACACCGAGTTCTCGTTGTTGGACGGCATGGGCCGCATCAACGAGTACATCCAGCGGGCGAAGGAGACCGGGCTCCACCACTTGGCTGTCACCGACCACGGCGTCATGTACGCGGCGATGGATTGGTACAAGGCGGCAACAAAGGCCGGGCTTCACCCGATCGTCGGCATGGAGGCCTACCTCGCTGAGGGCAGCGCGAAGCAGCGAGAGCGCAAGTCGTACCATCTGCTTCTGCTGGCCGAGAACGAGACTGGATATCGGAACCTGCTGCGCCTGGCCACCCGCGCGAGCCTCGAAGGGTTCTACTACCGGCCGAGGATCGACCTAGACATGCTGGCGGAGCATGGGCAGGGCATCATCGGGACATCCGCCTGTCTTGGTGGGCCGGTCGCCAATAATTTTCTCCACGGGCGGCCAGACGTGGCTCGTGACTACGCCGGAAAGCTGTCCGAGATCTTCGGGCCGCACCGATTCTTTATCGAGATCCAGGACCACGGGATTAAAGAGCAGATCGAGACGAACCGGCAGCTCATCCCGTTGGCCCGGGAGCTGGGCTTGCCGCTCGTGGTAACCAACGACGTTCATTACTGCAACCAGGAGGATTCGCCGGCCCAGGACGTGCTGGTTTGTGTCCAAACCAACAGTACCCTCAGCGATCCCAAGCGGCTCAAGACGGAAAGCGACCAGCTCTATCTGAAGGGCCCGGACGAGATGGCCCGTGTGTTTGGGGAGATTCCAGAGGCGCTGTCGAACACCATTCGTATCGCCGAGATGTGCTCATTGGACTTGGGCTTCACCGGCTACCACATGCCCCATTTCGAGGTCCCGGAAGGTCATACACCAGATTCCTATTTGGAGGAGCTCTGCCGCGCCGGCGTCCGTCGCAGATATGGTCATGATGGTGGGGCGGTCGGGGAGCGGCTGGCTTACGAATTGAGCGTGATCCGCTCCATGGGCTTCACCAACTACTTCTTGGTCGTGTGGGATTTTGTGCGCTTCGCGAAAGAACAGGGCATCTTGGTGGGACCGGGACGGGGGTCCGCCGCCGGAAGCATCGTCACCTATGCTTTGGATATCACCGCATTAGATCCGCTCAAGTACGACTTGATCTTCGAGCGGTTTCTCAACCCCTCCCGGATCTCAATGCCCGATATCGACATTGACTTTGCGGACGATCGCCGGGCGGAAGTCATTGATTACGTCGTTCGGAAGTACGGTGACGATCGGGTAGCCCAGATCGTCACCTTCGGGACGCTTGCGGCGAAAGCGTCGGTGCGAGATGTCGGGCGGGCGATGGGGCTCAGCTTTGCCGAGACCGATCGGGTCGCGAAGCTGATCCCTGTCGGGCCCGGGATCACCATTGAAAGCGCGATGACGAAGGTGCCGGAGCTGCAAGGGCTTTACGACGCCGACGCCGGGGTGCGCGAACTGATCGATACGGCGCGGAAAGTTGAGGGCATCGCGCGGCATTCATCCACGCATGCCGCCGGAGTGGTGATCTCCCGAGACCCACTCGTGGAGCACGTCCCGCTGCAACGGGCGGGCGGCAAGAGCGAAGGCGAGATTACGACGCAGTACCCGATGAGCCAGCTCGAGGCGCTGGGTCTGCTGAAGATGGACTTTCTGGGCCTGAAGACGCTCACGGTGCTTGGGAAAGCGGTTGAGCTGCTGCGGGCCTCCGGTCACGACATATCCCTTGAGTCTATCCCCCTGGACGATCCGAAAAGCTACGAGCTGCTCTGCCGGGGCGAGACGGTTGGGGTCTTTCAGCTTGAAGGTGGCATGACGACGCGGATGACCGTCGATGTTGCCCCAAGCTGCTTTGAGGATCTCATCGCGCTCATGGCGCTGATCCGGCCTGGTCCGATGGAGATGGCGCCGGATTACATCGCACGTAAGCACGGCCGCACGCCGATCGAGTACATGCACCCGGAGATGGAGGCGATCCTTCAAGAGACCTACGGGGTCGCGCTGTACCAGGAGCAGGTGATCCGGATCGCGAATGTCTTGGCCGGATTCTCAATGGCGGAAGGCGACGGGCTTCGGAAGGCAATGGGCAAGAAGCTGCCCGAGGAGATGGCCAAGTACCGGGATCGCTTCGTGACAGGCTGCGTCGAGCACGGCCTATCCAAGTCGCTCGGTGGCGCGATCTTCGACATGATCGAACGGTTTGCCGGCTACGGGTTTAACAAGGCTCACAGTGCGGCGTACGCCGTTATTGCAGCCCAAACGGCCTACCTCAAGGCGAACCACCCGGTCGAGTTCATGGCGGCCCTGCTGTCAACGGACATCGGGAACACCGAGAAGATCGTCTTCAATGTCGTCGAGTGCCGGCGAGCTGGGATTGCGGTGCTGCCGCCGGACATCAACCGGAGCGAGTTGGAGTTCACGGTTGAGCCGGGCGAGGACGGGGCGGCGGCCGTGAGATTTGGCCTCGGCGCCGTAAAGAACGCGGGCGAAGGGGCCGTGCGAGCAGTCATCTCCTCGCGCGCCGGTCAGCCGGATGGCCGATTCGCGGATCTCGACGCATTTTGCAGCGCGGTGGACTGGTCCGCGGTGAACCGGCGGGTGGCCGAGTGCTTCGTGAAGTGTGGAGCGATGGACGAGTTCGGGGACCGCTCCTCGCTGCTCGCAGCGCTAGAGCCCGCTATCGCCGCGGCACAGCGCCGGCAGAAGGCGAGTGCGCGAGGGCAGATCGGGCTCTTCGAGGTACCCGGCACTTCTGTGCGTGTGGAAAGGGTGGCGGCATCGGCGACGGCGCCAGAGATCCCACGAAAACAGCTTCTCGCATGGGAGAAGGAGTTAATCGGGTTTTATTTGAGTGACCATCCGCTCTCGGAGTTTCTCGGCCCTGGTCGCGCATCGTCGACTACCCAAATCGTGGAGTTAGTGGAGCGGACGCCGGGCGAGAAAATGAGGATCGTGGGGATGATCGCCGGTCAGCGAAAGATCACCACAAAGACCAACCGGACGATGGCGATCATCGAGTTGGAAGATCTCACAGGAAACATCGAGCTCGTGGCGTTCCCGGACTGCTACGAGAAGCACCAGGCGCTCTGGGAGATCGACGCCATTGTTGAAGTGGTGGCGAAGCTCGAACGGCGCAACGAGCAATTGCAATTGGTGTGCGAGACGGTGAGCAATGAACTCACGGTGGTGCAACGGCCATCGCTACTGCGGCGCACAGTCCACGTCCGCCTTCGACGGAGTACCGACATCTGGGCCGACATCAGTGGCATGCAGGAGGTCGACGCGATCCTGCAACGCCATGAGGGCGACGACGACGTGGTAATCCACATCCCCCATAGTGGCTCGCTGGTGTCGCTACGAAGCCGCTCCCGCCGGGTCGAGTGGAGTCCGGCGCTGCAGGAAGAACTGCACCAGTTGCTCGGGACGGGGGGCGTCTCTGTCGAGGAAACGAGCGGGACCCCTGGCGAGCGAATCGCGTCATAGCGGTTGCGCTCGCTTTAGAGAGGCGCGTCCCTCCTGAAGCTCGCAGAACGACCCCGGCTCGACGTGCCCCAGTGGGCCCAGGTGGGCGAGATGGGTTGGCGAGCGGCGTGGGCAGCAAACCGTCCGGCTTACGTTTGCCGTGTCTGGAGCCACGCTTCTATACGCTCGATCGGCCAGCAGTTCACGATGCGGTCTGGGTCAGCGCCGGCCTTCCGAGCAACCGCGACGCCGTATTCGAGTGCGTCAAAGCCTACGGTGCTATGGGCATCGCAGTTGATCGTGAGCAAGCAGCCGGCCTCAAGAGCGCGACGCGCGAGATCATGGTTGAGGTCAAGCCGTTCGGGACTCGCGTTGATTTCCAGCGCGGTGCGAGTGGCCGCGGCCGCGGCAAAAACCCGGTTCCAGTCGAAGTCCCCGCCTTCCCGGCGCTCAACGAGGCGACCGCTTGGATGGGCAATGATATCGACGTGGGGGTTCGCAATAACCCTGAGGAGGCGCTCGGTCAGCACGTCGCGAGGTTGACGCAATCCGGAGTGCGTGGAGGCGATCACCAGGTCGAGGGCCTCAAGGATGTGGTCGTCGAAGTCGAGCAAGCCGTCCCGGTGCACCTCAACCTCGCAACTGGCGAAAACCCGAAGACCGGTGGCTCGCTGGGCCTTCTCGATCTCCTGACGCTGCGCCGCCAGGCGAGCGGCGTCCAGCCCGTTTGCCACACCCAGGGCTCGACTGTGGTCAGACACCCCTAAAAACGCGTAGCCTCGCTCAGCCGCACTGCGCACCATATCGAGAATTGTGGCGGTGCCGTCACTCCAAAGCGTGTGGGCATGAAATTCTCCCCGCACGTCCCCAACGCTGAGGAGCGTGGGCAGCGTTCCCGCTTTAGCCTGCATCACTTCGCCGAGGCCCAGACGCAAGTCGGGCGCAATCCATTCCATGTCAAGACGGGAATAAACTTCTTCCTCGGTCGGGGCGCTCGGTAGCACCTCGGGAAGCAGGGCCAGGTGATCGGCAGACCCGGTGGCACGGATCAGCGCCGTGCCGAAGACCGAGGGGTCAACAACGACGATGTCGACTGGGATGCCGGCGTGGGTGGTAACGCGCAGGGAACCGTTTTCGTGTCTGACGATCCCGGATAGCAGAGGGAGATGAGCCACGGTGGCGGGAATGGCTTCATGCACCCGCGTGCTCACGACGAGATCAATGTCGGCGACGGTCTCCTCCATGCGCCGGACGCTGCCCGAGATGGCGACCGATGAGCCGGCGGGGAGCGTACCTTGAAGGTCGGCGACTATCCGACGGGCAAGGGGAAGCGCCGTCCCGAGGAGGAACCTCCCGGTGCGGCGTCGTAACGCCTCCATGGCGGCCAGGATGTTCGCTTCGGTCTTCGGACCAAGGCCTGGAAGCGCACGAATACGGCCTGATTCTGCGGCGGCGAGCAGTCCTGGGAGGTCGACGACGCCGAGTTCCCGATAGACCCGCGTTGCCGTCTTGACTCCCACGCCGGGAACCTGGAGAAGATCCAGCAATGTGGCCGGGACCGTGCGCTGGAGTGCGTCCAAGGGAGGGAGGGCACCCGTCCGCACCAGCGTCTCGATGGCGTCCGCGATCCCGCTGCCGATTCCGGGGAGTCTGCGAAGGTCGCCACGATCCATCAGGGCAATGACGGGCTCGTGAAGATCTCTGACGACATCGGCGGCACGCTGAAAGGCGCGAGAGCGAAACGCGTTCTCCCCGGTGATAGAGGCGAGGTTGGCGTATCGCTCGAGCGTCTCAGCAATCTCTCGGTTGGTCAGGAGAGGCAAGGTGCGATCTCAACAAGCCCCGACAGGAACGTCATGTTTCAGCCTACCCACCGGACCGCCGTTGTCTGGCACATCACCCTTGAAGGCTAGCTGAGGTGAGGTGCCGAGCCCCCCGCCCGCTGCAGCGATCGGATGACGGAGGCGGGGTCATCAGCCAGAAAGAGACCTGTATCCCCCGGTCGGAGCAGTTTGATGGCCCGGGTGACGGCTCGGCGCTCCGTCGGCACGTGAATCACGACGGGAGGAACGTCGTTGAGGGCCGCCCCTTGGCGCAGCAGCGAAGCCTGCAACCCGTCCGGATCGTGGGAGTGGAGCACGAGGACATCGCTGCTTCGGCCGACGAGTCTCCCCACTTCCATGAGGTCGGACTCGGGCACCCGGTCCAAATGGCCGACAACCGTAATGGTCCTGCCCTGCTTGTGATGACCGAGGGCGCGGAGAACCGAGCGCAGGAACCAGGAGGGCGCAGCACGGTCGACGACTGCCGTAAAATCCTGCGCTTCGATCACATTGAACGACCCGGGAAGCAGTGAGGGCGGTACCGCGAAGGCGGGGAGTGCAGATGCGATGGTCGATCGCGGCACGCCGCAGAGCAGCGCGATCGCTGCAGCCGTGAGCGAGTTATGAACCTCAAAGCTTGCCCGGCCCCGCAAGGCGAACCGAAGGTCCGATACGGAGCAGAACGATACCGGGTCAGAGAGCCAACCGGCGCGGAGTTCGTCATCGTCGCACCAGGCACCGAACCCTCCGGCCGCGAGGTGAGCGCGAAGAAGGGGCGTCTCCTTACTCTGCGCCACCAGGGCCGTCGGCGCCCGCGTCGCGGCTTCGGAGCCCGACACCGCGTAATCCTCGCCGTTGAGCACGAGGATGCCATCCGGCTCGACGGCGTCGGCGACGGTCGCGTACGCACGGATGGCACGGCGAGTCTCGTCTTGGATCAGGCACACGTCGTTATTGACACAGATATTGGTCACGCCGACGACCGGGTAGACCCGAGCAGGCAGACCCACGGCGTGGACCGTGGACCAATCGAGTTCTTGGATGGCGATGTCGAGCGTTCCCTCCGCCAGGCGAGAAAGCGCCCGGGACCAGGGCGCGAGCTCTCCTGACTGACGACGGCCACGAATCTCAACGCCGGAACTGGTCCACGTCGCTGAGCGGAGACCTGCGCGCGCGAAGATAGCGTCCAGGAGACGGACCACGGTGCTTTTGCCGCGCGAGCCAGCAATCGCAATCACCGGAAGCAGCTGCCGCCGCATGACCCCGGCCTGCCATTCCTCGATTGAACCTGGAAGGGAGGCGAGGCGGCGCGGTGGCGACTCAAGCAAGGAGGGAATCATCGCGACTCGCCATGACTCGAGTCAATCGTGGAAGCGAGCATGGAGAGGAGGGCAGGTAACAGAGCCTGGTACGCCTTCGCGCGATGGCTGATCTGGTTCTTCTCTTCTGGCAATAACTCCGCCATCGTCCGCCCGCACGCGAGGCGGAAGAGCGGGTCATAGCCGAAACCATGTTCTCCAACGGGCGACGTCGTGATGACCCCTTCACAAGTTCCTTCAGCCACCGCCACCAACCCGGATGCATCGGCCATTGCCACGGCGCATCGGAACCGGGCAGTCCGCTCGGGCTCGGGAACGTCGCGCAATGCAGTCAGCAGTTTCTCCCGGTTCGACACGTCAGAGGCCCCGTCGCCGGCGTAGCGGGCCGAGTGGAGTCCGGGCGCGCCGCCAAGAGCGTCCACCTCAAGACCTGAGTCGTCCGCGATGGCGAGCATGCCCGCACGACTCGCCGCGAAGCACGCCTTCGCTGATGCTGTTTCCGCAAAGGTTGTGCCGTCTTCCGGAGGGAGCGTTAGACCGAAATCGTCCAGGGTCAGCACGTGAATATCCGGCGGTAGGAGGCGTCGAAACTCCGCGCGCTTGCCGGAGTTCGTCGTGGCCAAGAGAACGATCTTCTGGTCCTGGCTCATGGCAGCACGACCCGGTCCGGCCGATCGGTTTGCTGAGGGAGGGGTGGAATGCGCAGACCCAGGGCAGCGACCGCGTTCATGGTCGTCACCGATCCGATTGTTTCCAAGTCGGCTCCCCGGAGTTCAGCCAGGTGACGCGCAATGACCGGGATGTTTGCCGGAACATTGCGCCGATCCTTAACCTGGGCTGGGACAAGATACGGTGCATCGGTCTCTAGAATCAGACGGTCCAACGGAAGTTCGGCGAGGATCCCGCGAAGGTGATTGGATCCAACACGGGTCATGAGTCCGCCCACCCCGAAGTAGTGCCCGTGGCTCAGGCCCCACGTGGCAAGCCTTTCACTGCCCTCAAAGCTATGGAGCACGAAGCGGAGAGATGGCTGAGCGCCCTGGAGGATGTTAAGACAGTCCGCCTCGGCCGCTCGTTGATGGATGACGACGGGCAGAGAGAGACGCTCCGCGAGAAGGAGCTGCTGTTCAAAGGCGTGGCGTTGGACGGCTGGTGCCGGGCCAGGACGGAAGTAGTCCAGCCCAATCTCGCCGACCGCACATGCCTCAGCCTGAACGATGCATTGCTCGAGTTCGTCACACGTCGAAGGTGTGAACTCGTCGGCGTGTTGAGGATGAAGCCCGAGGACTGCCGAAACCCGCGGTGAGGCGGATGCGAGAGCGCGGGTCGTCGTCCAGCGACGAGGGCGGTACCCGATATTTACCACCAACCCCACGCCCGCCTGGACGGCGCGGTCGATGACCACATCTCGATCCGCATCGAACGCCGGATCGTCCAGGTGGGCATGGGTGTCGACGAACGTAGCGGTCACCGGCTCCGCCACCCAGTCAACCAAGGGGGGACTCAGGACTCACTTGACGGTAACACTCTTCGCAAGGTTGCGCGGCTTGTCTGGGTCGTTACCGCGAAGCAGGGCCGCATGGTAGCCCAGCATCTGCGCTGGGAGGGCGTTGACCAGAGGCGCGGCGTCACCAACATCAGGCGTCGGCAAGTGGACATCGAACACCGGGTCCGGCTCGGGTCCTATCCCGATCATGTAA
Source organism: Thermomicrobiales bacterium (assembly GCA_030446955.1). Classification (GTDB taxonomy): domain Bacteria; phylum Chloroflexota; class Chloroflexia; order Thermomicrobiales; family UBA6265; genus LC2-1. The sequence goes on along the minus strand of JAUJMG010000075.1, from coordinate 3,253 downwards.
CCGCCGCGGCTCTTGAGTTCCATCGCCCCAGAGAGGATGTCGGCGCGCGTCTCGTCTGATGGCGCATAGACGACGCAGGGAGTTCCAGGGGCCACCAGGGCGATGACCCCATGCTTCAGCTCGCCGCCGGCGAAGCCCTCGGCATGGATGTAGCTGACCTCTTTGATCTTGAGCGCCGCTTCAAGCGCCGTCGGGAATGCCAGTCCCCGCCCGATCACGAAGAGATGCTCCTCGCGGTGGATCCGGCGAGCGACCTCACGCACCCGCGACACCCACTCATCCGACAGCATCTCTCGAAGGCCAGCGGCGGCAGCGAGAACCTCCTCCTTCCCCTTCTCGAGGGAGCCGGCGAGCGCGTGCGCGGTCAGCAAGAGCACCGCAACTTTAGCGGTGTAGGCCTTGGTCGAGAGGACACACTGCTCGGGGCCGGCCTCCAGGTGGACCCGGAGATCCACCATGCGGTCCAGTGTCGAGCGGGGGACGTTGACGAGCGCGCCCAGGCGAGCGCCACGGCGTCGGGCTGCCAGCATGGCCTCAATGATGTCGACCGTCTCCCCGCTTTGGGAGAGCGCAACGACGAGGCTGCTGTCCGTCAGAAAGTGCTCGTGATACTTGAACTCGGACCCGACCGTGAAATTCACGTGCCTCGCGGCGATGCGGCTGAAGAGATAGGCCCCTGTCAGCGCGGCGTAAGATGCCGTGCCGCAGCCGACGAGGAATGCGCCGTAGGAGTCGCGAATGGCGGCAGCAAGATCCTGGATTTGGCCGTTCGCTTCCGCGACCAGCCGTTCAAGCACGTCCGGCTGCTCGGCCATCTCCTTCGCCATAAAGTGGGGAAAAGCACCGAGTCCTGTCTCCCCGGATTGAAGGACCAGCGGGGCGAACTCTGCCGGGAGCTCGGACATCGAGCGCCGGTCGTAAAGCGTGATACCGTCAGGGCTCAAGCGAACGAGATGGTGGTCCTCCAGATAGAGGACGCGGTCCGCGTGGCCCTGGAGGGCAAGGCCGTCAGAGGCGATCGACGCTCCCCGGGCACCCTCCCCAACTACAAGCGGTGACACGTTCTTCGCCGCCGCGAGTGTGCGACTGCGTACGTCCATCGCGATGACCGCATTGAGCCCTTCCAGATTCCCGACAACCGAGGAGAGGGCGGCGGCGAGATCTCCGTCGGCCCGTGGAAGTTCCTCCTCGAGGAGGTGTGCGATCACCTCGCTGTCGGTCTCCGAGACAAAGCGGTGACCGCGAGCGACGAGGCTAGCTCGGAGCGGGCGAAAATTCTCCACGATGCCATTATGGATGACAGCGACACGGCCATTGCAATCGAGGTGTGGGTGCGCGTTGGCGTCGGTGACTCCGCCATGCGTCGCCCATCGAGTGTGCCCGAAGGCGATGGGGGACGCCGGGAAGTCGACATGAGCCGAGGCAATCTTGCCGGTCCGCTTCTCGACGCCGATCTGACCGTCGACCCCAACGGCGACGCCCCAGGAGTCGTAGCCGCGGTATTCAAGGGTTCGCAGAGCTGCTAAGACTTCGCTGCCGATTTCGCGTTCTTCGCCGACGTAGCCAAAGATGCCGCACATCGGGGCCTTGACCTCCAGGGATGGGAACGACGACGGCAGCCCGGCCGCCATCGACGCGTGACGAGAATCACACCACGCAGTACCGGCCACCAATCGCCAATCTACCGGCCGGAGGCCTGGGTAGGGACATGGTGGCCAGGAAAAGCGTGACGAGCACAAGGGACGGAGGCCGTCGGTATGGGGAGGGGGATCAAGGGGATGTTGGCACCTCAGCCGGCGTTTGTCGGCGGGTCACCCCGCCGGTTTGTGCCGGTCATCACGGCTGTGCCTGCCGGGAAGCCATCCGCCGAATAGTTCGATCGGCTTCCACCTCGTCGACTCGCAACCTCCGAGCGAGTCCCGGCGCTGGAAAGAACCTCGTTCCAGTTATCCCTTGAATTCCTGCCCGACCTTCAAGTCCGTCCGTCCGTTCAGTCTACCGACTGGGGACGGCACTGGCAACTACCTCAGCTATACTCTAACCATGTCGACGTTCATCTCGTTCTCCAAGCGTCAGAGGCAATTCCGATGATAAGTCGCTACACGCGCCCGGAGATGGGGCGAATTTGGAGCGACGCACATAAGGTCGAAACCTGGCTCGCCGTGGAAATCGCGGTGTGCGAGGCGTGGCATCGCCGAGGCCGAATCCCGGATTGGGCCATGGAAGCTATCCGGGCCGCGACGTGCGACCTCGACCGGATGCGCCAGATCGAGCGGGAAACGGACCACGACGTTATCGCCTTTCTGCGAGCAACCGGGGAGAGCGTGGGTGATGCGTCGCGCTTTATCCACCTCGGTCTCACGAGCTCCGACGTGGTCGACACGGCCCTGGCCTTGCAGGTCCGGGAAGCCGGGGATCTCCTTGCCGCCGGTCTTGACCGCCTGACGCAAGTGGTTGGCCGGCAGGCAGTCGCCCACAAAGAGACGCTCACAATCGGGAGGACCCACGGCATTCATGCCGAACCCACGACGTTTGGTCTCAAGCTCGCGGTCTGGTACGACGAGTTGCGTCGGCACCAAGCTCGACTGGACCTGGCTCGGGAGCAGATGTCCGTTGGCAAAATCTCTGGGGCAGTCGGTACTCACGCCCATGTGCCACCTCATCTCGAGGAGGAGGTTTGCGCCGCCCTGGGCCTTTCCGCCGCACTAGCGTCAACGCAAGTGGTGCAGCGAGATCGGCATGCCTTCTTTCTGAACGCCCTCGCCGGCATCGGCGCGAGCGTCGAGAAGATGGCGGTCGAGATTCGGCATCTGCAGCGGACGGAGGTGCGGGAGGTCGAGGAGGCGTTTGAGGCGGGCAACCAGGGATCGTCCGCGATGCCGCACAAACGCAATCCGCACGAGTCTGAGCGGGCGACGGGCCTCGCGCGGCTCCTGCGTGGCTACGCGGTGACGGCTCTCGAAAACGTGGCGCTCTGGCACGAGCGGGACATCAGCCATAGCTCGACGGAGCGGGTGATCTTCCCCGACGCCTGCATCGTACTCGACTACCTGCTTGATCTTGTGGCGAACCTGATCGAGCACCTCGTGGTCTACCCGGAGCGAATGCGAGCGAATCTCGATCTCACCGGAGGCTTAATCTTTTCGCAGCAGGTCCTGCTCGCCCTCATCGATGCCGGCATGGATCGGCAGGACGCCTACAAGCTGGTGCAGGGGTACGCCCTGGCGGCGTGGGACGGCGGCAAACGGTTCCG
>JAUJMG010000402.1:2273-4177 GCA_030446955.1 Thermomicrobiales bacterium | reverse complement strand
GACGAGCGTCAACGGCGCGCGGCGCTCATGCTGCGTGTCAATGCGGCCTTCCGGGAACGCGACCTCGACGCGCTTCGCGCGCTACACCGGGCGGAAGTGCCGGTGGATGTCGGCGCGCGATCGCTGCAGGATCGGCTCGACTGGGCGAGGCGCGAGGTAGCCAGGTTAGACGCACTGCTGGCGGCGGTGACGGCGGAGCATGCCGCCCTGCTGGCCAGCGATGCCCACGCCCTCTGGCGCCGGCATGAGATCGGGGAGGACGTGGTGGAGTCGCTGGAACTCCAACTGGCGGCCCAACTGACCGCTCACCGCGCTCGCCTGGCCGAACTCGTCCGCGCCTGCCGCCGCTTGGGAGACCGGGAAGCCGCGTAGGAGGCCCGGCCTCCATGACACAGCCCACCACTCATCGCGACAGCCTCTGGGGCACATGGGCGGAGTCCTGGCGTGACCCAAGCTACCACTCCATGCGACAACAAGACACTCACGCGAGTCGCCGGCGTTGACAACATCCGCCGTTTTTGTTATAGATAATGACAGGTGACGTCCAAGCGGCGCACCCAGATGTGGTGAAGAACCACATGGTCGGGTGTGCTCTCCTCGGCGGCATCTGGAGGGTTTCCGATGGTAGCTGATCGCGTGCGTTTCGGAGTGTGGCAGGTCGACAGGCCAGGCCCCGCGCCCCGCGGGGCTGACAGCTAGGGTCTCTATAAGCGCGACACGACCAGCGCCGAGGAAACGGGCGGCTGGCCTTCGGACACCCATCCGATGGCGCAGACGAGACCAGGGGAAACCGGGGCACCAGAGAAACAAGAGAGAAGCCTAAAGCGGGGGCGGCGTTCACCAGGACGCCGCCCCCGATCCGTTTTCATCCTCCTCCCGAGTCTGTCACCCCAAGCCCGGCTCCCGAACTCCACCAGACTCTGGCCGCAAGGCATCCTCTACTCCGACCCTTCCCTCCTCCCGGCACGATCCCCCAACCATGTCCGCCGCTCTTCCGACTACTGCGACGCACACCTGGGTGCCGTTGCCTCCACGGGCGGGTATCCTGGCGTTCAGACGCCGAAGACTCGATTGGGATGAAGGGGAACAGATCATGGATCGAGAGGAGGCCCTGGCCTACCTTGGGGAGCATCATCGAGGGGTGCTGGCAACCCTGAAGCGCGATGGACGCCCCCAGCTCTCGCACGTCGCCTACATGCTCGACGACGACGGCGCGATCAAGATCTCTGTCACGGAGGACCGCGCCAAGACCCGCAACGCGAGGCGGGATCCCCGGGTTTCGCTCTCCGTGATCGGCGAGAACTGGTACCGCTATGTGGTGGCCGAGGGAACGGCGACCATCATCGATGTGGATCCTCTGCCGCTGCTGCGGCACGTCTATGAGGCGGTGTCGGGCAAACCCCATCCCAACTGGCAAGAGTTTGATGAGGCGATGATCCGCGACCGGCGCGTCGTGCTGAGCATCGCCGTGGAGCGGCTCTATCCCTTGGGCTAACACCTACATCAGAGGTCATGACGGCGGAGAGTGATCAGTTTCTGGCTGATGAGGAAGGAGGAGCATGGGACGAAGGTCCGTTTCGGTCGCGTTTCAGGGGGACAAGACGGCGGAGGAGTACGCTAGCCTGGCGCAGCTCGCCGAGGATCTGGGCTTCGACGCCGTCAGCGTCTACGCCGACCTTGGGTTTCAGCCGGCGATCGTGCCCCTTCTAGCGATGACGCGGGCCACGACCCGGGTGCGCCTGGGGCCGGCAGCGCTCAACCCCTCCCTGCTCCACCCCGTCGAGATCGCCGGCCAGATCGCGGCGCTAGACACCGCCTCCGGCGGGCGTGCCTACCTCGGTCTCGCCCGCGGCGCCTGGTTGGACGCCCTCGGCGCCGCGGACGACCGGCCGCTGACCCGGCTG
>JAUJMG010000402.1:0-2173 GCA_030446955.1 Thermomicrobiales bacterium | reverse complement strand
CGGCGCCTGGTTGGACGCCCTCGGCGCCGCGGACGACCGGCCGCTGACCCGGCTGCGAGAGGCAATCGAGGTGATCCGGCGGCTGCTGGCCGGGAATCGGGAGGGGTACGAGGGCCACGTCTTTCGCCTCGCGCCGGGGTTCGGGTTCAACTATCCCCTGCTCCGCTCCGAGATCTCCCTCCTGATCGGCACCTGGGGACCCAAGCTAGCGGCGCTCGCGGGGGAGGTCGCAGCCGAAGTCAAGGTGGGCGGTTCGGCGAATCCAGCGTTGGTGCCGGTGCTGCGAGATCACCTCGCCCACGGGGAAGCGGCAGCCGGGCGCCCCCCCAACAGCGTCGGGATCGTGCTTGGGGCGGTGACGGTGGTCGACGAGGACGGCGCAGCGGCACGGGCAAAGGCGAGGCAGGAGGTGGCGCGCTACCTGCCGGTCGTCGCCCCCCTGGACCCGACAGTCGAGGTGCCGGCGGACCTGCTGCGGCGGATGGCGGTGCTGGTCGCTGCCGGCGCGGAGGCTGACGCGGCAGCCCTGGTACCGGACGACCTCCTTGACCGCTTCGCCTTCAGCGGGACGCCTACCCAGGTGACGCGACAAGCTCACGCCCTCTTTGATGCCGGGGCGAGCCGGGTCGAGTTCGGCACCCCTCATGGCCGCTCAGACGCCGACGGGGTGCGGCTGCTGGGAGAGCGGGTCTTGCCAGCACTCCGGTAGGGCGCAGACCCATCTATCGGTATAGTGGGGCCGGTCCGCAGAATCATCAGGCACGTGACCGCCTACCGGACCGCTCCGACCCGTTCAACGATCTCCGTCATGAAAGGACCCTCGATGGCCGCGACCAGTGCCCGGAAGGCGATCATCACCTGCGCGGTGACCGGCGCGATCCACGTGCCGTCCCAGACGCCCTATCTGCCGATCACGCCAGAGGAGATCGCCGAGTCAGCGATTGGGGCGGCGGAGGCAGGCGCGGCGATCCTGCACTTGCACGCGCGGAAGCCGGAGGACGGCAGCCCGACGCCGGACCCGGACCTCTTCATGGAGTTTCTGCCGAAGATCAAGTCGGCCACCAACGCCGTCGTCAATCTCACCACCGGCGGCGGGCACCGGATGACCCTAGAGGAGCGCCTGGCAGCGCCCCTGCGGGCGAAGCCGGAGATGTGCTCGCTGAACATGGGGTCGATGAACTTCGGACTCTACCCAGTAATGAACCGGGTCAAGGAGTTCAAGCACGACTGGGAACAGGGGTACCTGGAGCGCTCCCGGGACTACATCTTCAAGAACACCTTCGCCGACATCGAGCGGGTGCTCAAGGAGATGGGCGAGGGGCACGGGGTCCGCTTCGAGTTCGAGTGCTACGACGTGGGCCATCTCTACACCCTGGCCCACTTCCTCGACCGGGGCTTGGTGAAGCCGCCTCTCTTCGTCCAGACGATCTTCGGGATCCTCGGCGGCATCGGCACCGACCCGGAGGACCTGCTGCACATGCGGCGCACGGCGGACCGCCTCTTCGGAGATGCCTACCTCTGGTCGATCCTAGGCGCCGGCCGTCACCAGATGAACCTGGTCACGATGGGCGCGATCATGGGCGGGAACGTGCGGGTGGGGCTGGAGGACAGCGTTTACCTCGGCAAAGGTGAACTGGCCCCCACCAACGCCGCCCTTGTCGCCAAGATCCGACGTATCCTGGGGGAACTCTCCATCGATGTCGCCACCCCTGCCGAAGCCCGCCAGATGCTCGGCCTGAAGGGAGCGGAGCACGTCGGGTTCTAGCCTTTTTTAGCCCACGCGCTCCGGCGTGCGCACATGGCGGACAGTGAGTGACATCCTGCCCGGCCCTGCGGAGCCGTTGCTCCTGTACGGCACCGGTTCCTCCCGCCCCGAAGGGGGTAAACTCACCACCGACAACCTCACGATTGAGGACGATACGTCCCGGAGAACGTTATGCCCCGTGTACTTGTGCTCATGCTCGCGCTGTTGTTCGTCCTTGGCGGCCCGCTTGGGGTTGCGCCAGTGTCCGCCCAGGCGCAGGAAGCCGTGCGGCTGCAGGGGGACGAGGAGGACGCCGCGGAGGTGGCCAAGAAGCTGTCGCGGCTGGAGGCGGACGGGAGGTACGGCGCTCTCTTCGACCTGATGCACCCGGACTCCCGGGACGCCGTCCCCGAGGCAGCGGTCGTTGGG
>JAUJMG010000401.1 GCA_030446955.1 Thermomicrobiales bacterium | reverse complement strand
GGGAAGGCGACGGGCTCGCCGGTGCGGATGTTGAAGGCGCCGCCGTGGAGCGGGCACTCGATCTCGTCGCCCTCGATGCTGCCCTCGGAGAGTGACGCCTCTTGGTGGGTGCAGATGTCGTTGATCGCGTGATACTCGCCGTCGAGGTTGATCAGGCAGACCGGCTCGTCACCGACCTCGACGTACATCATCTGCCCTGGCTCCAGATCGCCGACCCGCGCCACCGTTACGAATCCATCATCGGTCATACGTGAAGCCTTCAGCATTCAGTTTGTTGGATAACGGGCCGGCCGAAATTATACTTTCCTAGCTGATAGCTATAGATCGTCATCGTGCATGTGCCCAACGCCATAAATGCCGGCTTTGAGGCATTTCAGTCCGAGCAAGGCGCATTTCATGCGTGCCGGGCTGATTGGCACGCTCAGCTCTTCGAGCAGATCGTCTTTGGTTAGCGCTTTGACCTCTTCCACGGTACGGCCCTCAATCATCTCGGTCAGGATCGATGTCGCCGCCTGACTGATCGCACAACCCCGGCCCTCGAAGGCCACCTCCGAGACGATACCATCCTTCACCCGGAGATCGAGAACGATCTCGTCACCACAGAGCGGGTTGACGTCCTCGTGACTGTAGTCCGCCGGGTCGAGGCGGCCCTTGTTACGAGGGCTGCGATAGTGGTCGAGGATGATCTCTTTGTACAGACTATCGGCCATGGTGTTCCAGACGTAAGACAGTAGGCGGGTTAGGCGCTGCCGAAGATTTGGCGGACGCGGCCGAGGCCAGCGACCAGACGATTGATGTCGTCGTGGTCGTTGTAGACGTAGAAGCTGGCGCGGGTGGTCGCCACGTCGCCGAGCTCGCGCATGAGCGGCTGGCAACAGTGGTGCCCGGCGCGGACCGCGATGTTTTCGCTATCAAGAATCGCCGCGACATCGTGAGGGTGGACGTCTCCCAGGCTAAAGCTGAAGACGGCTGCTCGTCCCTCGGTCATCTTCGGGCCGTGGATGGTTAGCTCGGGAACCTCGCCCAGGCGCGCGAAGGCATAGCCGGCGAGTCCGTGCTCGTGTGCCTGGACCCGGTCCATGCCCAGCTCAGAGAGATACTCGACCGCGGCCCCCAACCCGATGGCATCGCCGACGGCCGGGGTGCCGGCCTCGAATTTGGCCGGAACGTCCGCCCAGGTGGACCCCGAGAGTTCCACCTTACGAATCATGCTGCCGCCACCCATGAACGGTGGCATCGCTTCGAGCAGCTCACGGCGTCCCCACAGCACGCCGGAACCCATGGGTCCGAGCATCTTGTGGCCGGAGAAGGCGAGGAAGTCACACCCGAGCGATTGCACGTCAACTGGCAGATGGGGAACGCTCTGCGCGCCATCGATCAGAACGGTCGCCCCGGCGACCTTTGCCCGGCGAGTGATCTCGACGGCGTCGTGAATAGTCCCGAGCGCGTTCGAGACGTGGCTGAATGCAACCAGCTTGGGTTCTCGCGTGAGCAGCGTATCCAGGTGGTCCAGGTCGAGCCGGCCTTCAGGGGTCATCCTGACGAAAGCCAGCTCGGCGCCTTGCTCCTCGGCTAGCAGTTGCCATGGCACCAAGTTGGAGTGGTGTTCCATGACCGTCAGGACGACCACGTCGCCGGCGTTGACGTTCCGGCGGCCCCAGGAGTGAGCAACGAGATTGATAGCCTCAGTCGTATTGCGGACGAAGATGCACTCCCGTGCCGAGGGGGCATTGATGAAATCAGCAACCAGGTGGCGCGCCGCCTCGTACCGTTGGGTCGCTTCCTCCGAGAGCTGGTAGACGCCCCGGTGGATGTTCGCGTTGTACCGGCGGTAGTAGTCGTCCAACGTCTCGATGACCGACGCCGGCTTCTGCGAGCTGGCCGCGCTATCGAGAAACGAGAGCCGCTCGGCCCCCGGTCGTACCTCCTGGTTGAGAACCGGGAAGTCGGCACGGATCGCGGCGACATCGAGGTCGGTCGCTGTCTGTCGGGTTGTGGAACTGACCATCTTCAACTCCTCATCGTGGGCCCTCTCACGCCAGCCGGAAAGGGCCCGCGGGCGAGCGGCTCGGCCCTTAGATCCCGACCTTGCGGGCAATGGCGCCCTGCAGGAAGTCCTGGATCTCCTCAACTGGGATGCGGTCGATGACCGGCCGGAAGAAGCCCTCGACGATCAGCTTCTGCGCCTCGGAACGGGGGATGCCCCGCGCCTGGAGGTAGAAGATGTGCTCTTCCTCCACCTGGGAGACCGTCGCGCCGTGGGTACAGCGGACGTCATTGGCGGCGATCTCCAGGTTCGGGATGGTGTCGGCCCGGGCTCCCCGGCTGAGGACCAGGTTCCGGTTGGCTTGGAAGGCGTCGGTCTTCTGGGCGCCCTCGGAGACACGGATCATCCCCGAGTAAACCGACCGCGCGCTATCCTTGACCGCGCCCTTGAACTCGAGATCGCTGGTCGCGTATGGCGACTCATGCAGCTGCCAGGTGTGGTGATCGAAGAACTGGTCACCATCGGCGAAGAAGATACCGAGCATCTCGGCTTGCGCGTTTCGGCCCTGCAGGCCAGAACTGATCGAGTTTTTGCTCCACTTCGAGCCCAGCGTGACTTGGAGCGACTTCAGCTCGGCGTCCTCGTCTAGGTTGGCGCGCTGGTTGCCTATATTGACGGTGTGGCGGCCCCAGTCCTGGACTTGGACGTACCGGAGCTTCGCGCCCTTGCCCAGGATGAGCTCGACGACCGCGGACGCAAAGCTCATCCGGTCCGCCGTTTCGGAATGGTACGCGTCGACGAAGAATGCCTCCGCGCCCTCTTCCAGAATGACAAGAGAATGATTGAAGAGCGACGAGCCGGGGGCATCCGCCATCGCGAATGAACGGAATGGCAATCCAACGCTGACCCCGGCGGGTATGTAGAGGAACGAGCCGCCCTGCCACATCGCGGCGTGGAGTGCTTCGAACTTCCCGAAGTCCCTTGGAACCGCCCTGGTCATGAAGTAGTCACGGACGAGATCGCCGTGCTCGCCAAACGCGGTGTCGAGATCGGTAAAGATCACGCCTTGGTCGGCGAACGAGCCGGCCGCTTCGGTGTAGGCCGTGCTTGCGTTCCGTTGGACGACGGTCCCCGCATGGTCGCCGCTCAGCGCCAGCCCGCCTTCACTGCCGCTCGATAGCTCGTCTAGCGTCGCGCTCGATTGGCCCACTCCCGTGAACGGCGTTAACCGGTCCAGTTTCAGCATTCGTAGGCTGGTCCGCCGCCACTCCTCCATGGATTGGTTCGGCATCGGCAGCCGCTCGTAGGTCTCCCAGGCGTCGAGCCGTGCCTGCCGGAGTCCGTCCGGCTCCCCCTTTTGACGTGACAGTTCCTCAACCGCCTCGCGGGAGAAACCGGTCAGGGTCGTTGGTTCTGTCGCAATCATATTCAAATCTCCGATTTGAGCTGTCAGCCGTCAGCGATCAGCTAGCGCCGCCTCACCCAAAGCTACGCCATCATCGTGATGCTCAAGATCTGATGATAGTTACGCGACGGCCGGGGGCTGAAAGCTGATAGCTGACGGCCGATGGCTCCTTTATCCCACGGAGCCTTCCATCTCAAGCTGGATGAGGCGATTGAGCTCGACGGCGTACTCGAGCGGTAGCTCCTTGGCGATCGGCTCGATGAAGCCGTTGACGATCATGCTCATCGCCTCCGTCTCACTCAGACCCCGGCTCTGCAGATAGAAGATCTGCTCCTCGGCGACCTTCGAGACGGTCGCCTCGTGGCCGATGGAGACGCGCTCCTCCTCGATCTCCATATAGGGATAGGTGTCCGTCCGGCTGGTCTCATCGAGCAGCAGGGCATCGCAGACGACATTGCTCTTGACGTCATGGGCGCCCTTCACCACCTTGACGAGACCCCGGTAGGAGCTCCGGCCCGTCCCCTTCGAGATCGACTTCGACGTGATCTGGGATGAGGTGTGCGGCGCGACGTGGGTCATCTTGGCGCCGGCGTCCTGGTGCTGGTCGTCGCCCGCGAAGGCCACCGAGAGGACCTCGCCGCGAGCGCCCGGCTCCATCATCCAGACGGCCGGGTACTTCATCGTCAGCTTGGAGCCGAGGTTACCATCCACCCACTCCATCGTCGCATCCTTATAGGCCGCGGCGCGCTTGGTGACCAGGTTGTAGACGTTCTTCGACCAGTTCTGGA
>JAUJMG010000400.1 GCA_030446955.1 Thermomicrobiales bacterium | reverse complement strand
GTGAAGTACATGAAGGAGGCGGAGGCGGCGAACTCCTGGCCCATGAAGAGGAGCGGGGTCTCCGGCGCGAAGAGCAGCAGCGCGGAGGCGACGGCGTAGCGGCCGGGGTCGATGTCGTGGTGGATGCGCTCGCCGTAGGCGCGGTTGCCGACCTGGTCGTGGTTCTGGATGTTGAAGACGAAGGCGGTGGCCGGCTCGTCCGTGACGCGGGTGCCCTTGGGCTTGCCGGTGGTGAGGGTGGGCTGGCCCTGGTAGACGAAGCCGCCGGTGATGGCGCGGGCGATGTCCTCGGTGGTGCCCGCGTGGTTGTCCAGGTAGCCGCCGCGCTCGCCCGTCAGGTGAACGCGGACCTCGTGGTGGAAGTCGTCGGCCCAGACGCCGTCGAGGCCGTAGCCGCCGCGGTCGATGGGCCGGATGGTGCGGACCTCGTTGCGGGCCTCCTCCGCGATGATCACGACGGGGCGCGCGGCGGCGGCACGGGCGCGCTCGCCGAGTTCCTGGAGGAGGTGGACCGGGCTGTCGTCGACGATCGCGTCGGTGGCGTCGAGGCGGAGGCCGTCGAGGTGGAACTCGGTGAGCCAGTAGCAGGCGTTGTCGATCGCGAAGTCGCGGACGCGGCGGTTGTTGGGGCCGTCGTAGTTCAGGGCGTCGCCCCAGATGGTCTTGTGGCGGTCGGTGAAGTAGTCGTTTGCGTAGACGCGGAGGTAGTTGCCGTCCGGCCCGAGGTGGTTGTAGACGACGTCCAGGATGACGCCGAGGCCGACCCGGTGGGCGGCGTCGACGAGGCGGCGGAGGTCGTCGGGGCGGCCGTAGTTGTGGCTGGGGGCGTAGAGGTCGACGCCGTCGTAGCCCCAGTTCCAGCGGCCGGGGCACTCCGCCACGGGCATCACCTCAATCGCGGTGATGCCGAGGCGCTTCAGCTCTTCGAGTTGGCCGATGAGGGCCTCGTAGGTGCCCTCCTCCGTGTAGGTGCCGACGTGCAGCTCGTAGATGACGAGCCCCTCTGGAGTCAGGCCCGGCCAGGCCTCGTCGGTCCAGCGGAAGGCGGAGGGGTCGATCACTTCTGAGGGGCCGTGGACACCTTCGGGCTGGAAGCGGGAGTAGGGGTCGGGGAAGGCGGAGCGGCCGTCGAGCCGGTAGCGGTAGCGGGCACCGGCCATGAGGCCCGGCACCGTGCCGGTGTGGAGCCCGTCCGGGTCGCGCTCCAGGGGGTGGAGCGCGGGGCCGTCCGGATTCTCGATCTGGACCTCCACGCGGTCCGCGTTCGGCGCCCAGACGGCGAAGCGGACGCCGTCCGGGAGAAGGGCGGCGCCGGATTCGAGCTGCCAGCGGGTTTGGACTGCCATGGTGAAGAATCTGCCTCCGGTACGTGTTGCTGCGGCGAATCGTTGACCTACGACGACGATGACGGGTCTGTCCCTTCTGCGGGGGACGATGAGAGACGTTCGAGCACGGCAACCGGGAAGGTGGCGAGGGCTTCGGCCAGGGCCATCTCCCCGCCGCGGGAACCGGCGGTCGGATGGAGCGTCTCCCCGGTGAAGAGGTCACGGTACGCCTGGTCGCCGTCGGCGCCGGGGATGGTCAGCGACGTGCCGGCCCAGAGGGCGTCGCCGACCGGCGGGACGGGCTCGCCCCGGATAAGCCCGGCGATGAGGCGGGGCACGACGACCAGGATCTCCCGGTCCCCGGCGCGACGGGCAAAGGCCGCGACGTGGTCCTGCTTGGGACCGCTGACTTCCAGCGCGACGTAGTCGCCGGTCGCGAAAAGGTCCGGGTGGGCGGCCCGCAGGGCGAGTACGCGCAGGGTGACGAACAGCTTGATCCGGCCGTCGTCCAGGGCATCGACGAGCTCCGCGGGGAGGGCAGGGTCGTCCTGGCGAGCGGTGAGGTCGTGGAGCAGGGCGAGACGGCGGTCGTAGTCGACAGGGCGGCGGTTGTCGGGGTCCACGAGGCTCAGGTCCCACAGCTCCGTGCCTTGATAGATGTCCGGGACACCGGGGGCGGTGAGCTTGAGGAGGTGCTGGCCGAGCGCGTTGAACGCGCCGGCGTGGGCAACGCGGCGCCGGAAGGTGGCGATGTCGTCCAGGAAGGGGTTGGGGGCGCTGTTGTCGAGTACGGCACGCACAAAACGGCTGGTGGCGTCGTCGTAGGCGGCGTTGGGGTTGACCCAGCTGGTGTGAACCTGGGCTTCGCGGATTGCTTTGAGCAGGAACGCTTCCATCCGATCCACGAAGGCGGGATAGGCGGTGGGGTCGTCCAACTCACGGTCGAACGGCCAGGCGCCGAGCAGCGTCTGGTAGAGCACGTACTCGTCGTTGCGATCGGGTGCCGGGACGCCCTCCACCTTGGTCTTGTGTCGCCGGTTGAGGCGGGTCCAGCGGTTGATCGCGGCACGCCACTCTCGGGGCAGCTCCGAGAGAACGTCGATTCTGGCGCGGACGTCCTCGCTGCGCTTGGTGTCGTGGGTGGAGCTGGAGAGCAGGGCGTGCGGCCAGCGCTTGCGGCGGTCGGCGCTCTGGCGGTGGAAAGCGGCAACGCTGACACCGAACTGGGTGGGATCGCCGCCGACCTCGTTGAGGGAGGTGAGGCGGTTGTAGCGGTAGAAGGCGGTGTCTTCCAGGCCCTTGGCCATGACCGGGCCCGTGAGCTGCTGGAACTTCATCCCGAAGCGGCACTGCTCGGCGCGGCCTTCCTCGGTCGCGTCGCCGGCGCGCATCAGGAGGACGTCCTGGAGGAAGTCGAAGACGGAGACGTCGGTGGCCGGGCTGCGGCGCTTGGCGAGGGCGACGGCCACCTCGATGATCTTGCGGTCGCGCTCCTCGACCGTGCCGTCCTCGCAGACGACATAGGTGCGGTAGACGGGGAAGCAGGCAATCACTTCGCGCAGGGCGTCCCGGAGGTTGTTGAGGGTGAAGTCACGGGAGCGGCGGTTCCGCTCGGCGATGCGGTCCAGCGCGTTGGCGAGGACGGCGACCTCGCTGGCGAGGGCAACGCGCATGATGAGGTGCTTGCAGGCGTAGACCATGTCGGCGAAGTTGGTCTTGGTGCCGATGTAGCGGGCGTAGAGGTCGTCAAACGCCTTGCGGTTGGCGGGGTCCACGAAGAGGCCGGTGGCCGCGTTGGCGAACTCGTAGCCGGTGGTACCGTGGACGGCCCAGCTGGTCGGCAGCTCTTCCCGGTGCTCCAGGATCTTTTCGACCACGAGATACAAGGTCCGCAGCGGCTCGGCGACCTTGCCGGCTGCCTGCTCCTCGCGCAGCCGTGCGAGCAGGGCCGGGCGAAGGGCGTCCCACGTGGGCAGTTCGGCCCCGTCGGCATCCTCGATCCCTTCGAGGGCACGCCGGGTCCGCTCCAGGACGACCTCCTCCTGCAGGCGGCGGACGTAGCCGGCGGGGTCCCAGAGGCCGTCGGGATGGTCGATCCGGACGCCGGTGATGGCGCCGTCGCCGATCAGGCACAGCAGTAGCGCGTGGGCCGCCGCGAAGACGTCGGCCTCCTCCTGGCGAACGGCTGCCAGCTCGTTGATGGCGAAGAAGCGGCGGTAGTTGATCTCTTCGGCGGCGACGCGCCAGAAGGCCAGACGGTAGGCCTGGGCCTCCAGGAGCTTGTCCAGCCCATCGAAGGTGGCAGGGTCGCCAGGGGTGCCATTTAGCTCGGCGACGGCGTCCTCGATGGCGGAGCGGATGGGCTCAGAGCGGCGCACGAGCTCCGCGATGCGGCGCTTGGCGACGATCTGTTCGCGCTGGCGCTCGGCGATCAGCTCCGGGGTCTGCTCATTCCCCACCGGGAGGCGGTCGAGGGCGGTGATGATGCTTTGCAGCTCCAGGAGTTCGAGGTCGTCCGGCGGCAGGGCGGCGGTCAGGGCATCCAGGCGGCGGCGGAGGATCGACGGGTAGGTGGGTGGGGCGATGGGCAGCGGAGTCTCCCAGTAGTGGATCGTGAAGGTGCCAGCCTCCGGGTCGAAGCGCAGGTTCAGTTCCCCGTTTTCGAGCACGACCCCATAATGGTCGCCCAGGATCGGCAGCAGCACCTTGCCCTGCAGGTCGGGCTTGAGCGGGCACCAGTCGATGTCGAAGTGGGCGGCGTAGGGGGAGCTTTCGCCGTTCTCCAGGACGTCGGTCCACCAAGCGTTGGAGCCAAGGCCGATGCCCATGTGGTTGGGGACGAAGTCGGCGACCAG
>JAUJMG010000399.1:1546-4182 GCA_030446955.1 Thermomicrobiales bacterium | reverse complement strand
GAGGCACGACGTTTAGGGCGTCGTCAGTGAGAGTTCGAGTCTCTCCGTCGGCACGTCTGATCTCAACGTATGTCTTGGTCAGGAGCTTGCAGCAAATGCGTGGCGGGCCAGGGGTGGGCCTTGGTCACAACGTGGTCACAATCCGCCGGAGGATCAGCGACGACGACGCTGCTGCTCCCGCTCCTCCCGGGCAGCGCCGGAGCAACTCGGGGGCGCCTCAGATTGGCTCAGGAGCCGGCGCCTGCACCACTAGCCGGGGACGTTCTCGAACACTCCATCAGCGGAGATCAAGTCGACACCAGGGGTAAAAGCAGTCGTTGCTATCCAGCGATCGGAATCATGGACCTTCTGGCCGAGCGCATGACCTTCCGCCCAGCAGGTGGCCCGGAGCTGCGCCCACCTGAGCATCAGCAAGCGCTTGCTTGAAGGCTTCCCACTCCTCGGCGGTGAGGCCATCGATCGCCATGTCGACGTCGCTCGGAAGCAGCCGCGCGCGTTGCAAGGCGTCCTGCGAAGTGACCACCATGAGGTGGTTCGGCTCCTCAGTGCTCTCGGCGATTGACACGACTCAGAGAATAGGGGGCAGCATTGCCTCGCGACACACGAGAATGCACCGGCAGAAGCACTACCGGAGCGGCCGTGCAGTCACGATCCGCGACCGAAGTCAGGTCCGCACCTTCTCGGCTGCGTCGGACGCCATGGTAGGCGAGACATGCTGGTGGATGTCCCGAGTGATGAGGCTGGGAAGCGTGGCCGAGGCGCTCGCTGACGATCTTGACGTCCACGCCAGCGCCGAGGGCGACCGTCGCGCAAGTGGGGGGAGGTCATGGCAGCGGATGCGAGGAAGCCCGTGGCGTAGCACGCGTCGGTGAGCTGGCGTGCAACGAACTCCGGGTTAGTGCCGCCCGTCGGGGAGAGTGAAGACGAGCCCGCTGTCTTGATATCCAGCGCCGGCGAAGAGGCGCTCCTCAGCCTGGGTATCTCGCCAACACCCGCAAGGTGGCGATCGTGCGGCGATCAAGCGATTCGCCTGCCGCGCCCGGTCTTGGTCGTCAGCGCAAGGTGGGCGAGGTGCTCGATCGACGTGACGTTCTGCCTGATGATCGCCGAGGGCGGCCGCGCGTCGAGATCGAGATCGACCCAGCGCAGGCCGAGACACTCTCCCCGTGGGCTACCCGTGGTAGCGAGGAAGGTCCAGATCGGGCCGTAGCAATCCCAAGTGCGACAGCCACCGTCTGGCCTGGTCCTGGCCTCCAGGAGCTATCACTCCAGTGTCGGTAGTGACCGGACCCACCTTATCGACTCCACCGAGGGTGGCTGGATCTTCGGCGTCACCCGTCCGTCTCCAGTGCCGACGCGCCTGAGAATCGGGGCGATGGGCCAGCTTCTCGGCGGTGATCTTGTCGAGGTGCCGACGTTGGATGGCGACGCCCGAGCACTCCGCACCCGCCGCTCCCAAGGCATATAGGGTGATCAAAGATGGTGAGTGACTCAAGCAAACTCCCCGTGCTCGGTGCCGTTTCGCTCGTGGTGGCCATCCTCTCGGCTCTGCCCACCATGGCGGCCGCCGAAGAACGTGCGGTTGTCACCCAGGCCGTGCAGGTCACGCCCAACCCGGATCCCGTGCGCGGCCACTCCTCTCCGCAGATTGCCCTGAACTCCGAGAACGGCGAGCTGGTGATCGTCGAGAGCAACCCGGTGGGGAGCAACGAGCAGCGCACCTGTGACGTGCACATCTCCACCGACCGCGGACAGAACTGGTTTCCTGGGGGCGGACTGATGAAGGAGCCGTTTACCGACTGCTCTCTTCACAGCGACTACGGCCCCTTGGCTACTATTGCCTTCGCCGACGACGGAACCCTCTATGTGGCCTTCGTCGCCAACGACCCCAGGTTCGCGACGTTCTCGGCCCTCTCCGCTGCCCGCCCGTCCCCGAGACCGTCTCGCACCACCACCGAAACCCTCTTCCATGGAGGGAAGACGGTTGAGGTCCAAGTGGCACTTGCCGCTGAGCCGTTGGGCGGGCGGTTCTTCGCCCACCCACCCCGAAGAGTCCCGCGAAATGTGTTTCTCGCCCGCTCCGACGATGGAGGGCGGTCGTTCGAGACGACGACGGTCTTCATCGGGGCCGAGGAACCGGCCCGGGCTCCCGACAAGCTGCCTCCGGAAGGAGAGAACAAGGGACCGATGCTGACGGTGGATCCCGCCGATCCGTCGAGGGTCTACGTCGGCTGGCGCCAAGGCGACCTGACCGACGACACCCGGAAGCTCCGCACGATGGTGGCCGCCTCCGACGACGGCGGCAGGACCTTTGCTCAGCCGCTCGACCTGACTGACGAGCGGGGCGGCGACTACCCCGCCCTGGCCGTGACTCCTGACGGCACCGTCCACGCCGTGTTTTGGACCAGGGACTTCGCACCGCCCGCTCCCCCTGTAGCCGGCGAGGAAGCTGATGGCCCAGTGCCCCCCGATGCGGCACCACCTGAGGACGGGCCTGCTCCCGTGGTCCCGATCCAGCACGTCCGCTCGACCGATCACGGGCAGACCTGGAGCCAGCCGGTGCCCATCGACCCGGGCAACGAAGACGCGCAACGTCCGCCACTGCTGGTCGCTGACCCCACGTCCGGGAGTTTGTA
>JAUJMG010000399.1:0-1446 GCA_030446955.1 Thermomicrobiales bacterium | reverse complement strand
GGGAGTTTGTACATGGTTTGGTACTCCCACCAGGAGGCCATGAACGGGGCCGAGGGCTTCGAGGGTGACCTCGAGGTGCTCTTCCGGTCCTCGAGCGACGGCGGAGCCTCGTGGAGCGAGCGGACCGTGGTCAATGACGACCGGATCGGGGCCGATCAGTTCGAGCCCGGAATCGGCATCGCCCCGGACGGGCGCATCGACATCGCCTGGTACGACTTCCGCAACAGCCCGGACGGCGGGCAGAACGACGAGGGTCTTTCCGACGTGTACTACACCTCCTCCCAAGATGGAGGACGGACCTTCACGCCCAACCTCCGCGTCAACGACCGGCAGATCGATCGCAGCATCGGCGTTTGGTCCAACAACGTCGACAGCCGTTTCAACCTCGGCGTGGCCTCGAGCGAAGACATCTCCCACGTTGCCTGGCAGGACTCCCGCAACGGGCGGCCCGACACCAACTCTGAGGACGTCTACATGGCGTCGGTCCACCTGGACGGGACAGCGTCGTCGACCACGTCAGGGCGGTCGGGATTGCCGACATGGACCGTGGTCGCGGTCAGTGTGGCCTTGGGAATGGGTATTGCCATGGCGGCCGCCGCCCTCTTGAACCGTCGACTTCGCGATGGCCGAGCACGGCAGACCACGTAGAGGGAGGCGTCGACCTACGGGGGCGGATCGTAGCCCCATGAGTGTCCTTATTCGTCCTTTCACACCTCCAAGGAGCATGGTGCACCTTCCCAAGTCGATCCGCCTAGCTGGCCTGTTGCTCGCAACTGCCCTGATCGTGGCCACCGGTCAGCCGGCGACTGCGCAAGAGCGTGATGAAGGCGTCGTTACCTCCGCGGTGCAGGTCACCGACAATCCGGCGCCGATTCGGGCTCATTCATCTCCCCGGATCGTGCGCAACCCGAAGAACGGCGAGTTGGTCATCGTCGAGGCCAATGTCCGAGGTGACCTGAAGTGCAGTGTCCACATCTCAGCCGACGACGGCCGGAGCTGGTTTCCCGGTGGCAACCCCATGACCGAGTCTGATCCCGTATGCGCACCCGGCGCCGAGTACGGTCCCCTCGCCTCGCCGGCTTTCGGCTCTGACGGCGTCTTGTACATCGCGTACGCGGCTGGACCGGACCTGGGCCAAGGCCGGGACAACACCCCTCGGAGCCTGTTCCTTGCTCGCTCGGCTGACAGCGGACGGACCTTCGCCACGACCAAGGTGTTCGACGCTCCCAACGACAACCCGGATCGAGGCCTGAACAAGGGCCCCACCATCGCTGTGGACCCAAACGATTCCGATCGGGTTTACGTTGGCTGGCGTCAAGGGGTGTTTCGCAACGCCAAGGAAAAGCTCAAGAGCAGCATCGCTGCCACCAGTGACGGAGGCCGAATCTTCGGGGCACCGGTCGACATCACTGATGACCGGGGCGGCGATTATCCTGTCATCACCGT
>JAUJMG010000074.1 GCA_030446955.1 Thermomicrobiales bacterium | reverse complement strand
GACCGAGATGCCGATCAGGGTGGCGAGCATGAACGCGCTGAAGGCCCACCCGTAGCCGCCGATCCCGCCCAGATCCGCGACGGTCGCGGGAAGGATGGTGGCGACGGCGAGCGCCTCGAAGGCAGCCCCGCCGATGGTAAGCAGGATGCCCGCGGTGAGGAGCCGGTAGGCCGGACTCCAGGGACCACCCGGCGGAAGACCATCGGCGTCGCCATCGCTGGGGGGAGGCAAGGATGACACCGGCTCCTCCAGCGCCGAGACCGACGTCGCCGCCTCCTTGTCGCGCAGGGTCATGAACGCTCCACGGTCGGCCACGGACTGCCGTCACACCCGGCCGACCCCCGAACGCGGTCGGAGCCTGGGTTCTCTCTGGCCCCCGGTTAGGGGCGGCTGGCGCGATCCGAGCGTGTCGGTCGAGGTGGCTTCAAGAGCGCCGTCGCGACAGACACGAACGAGGATACCAATCGGGAAAAGTCTCGTCTGGACCGCCTGCCGTGTCGATGCCCGACCATTGGCGGTAGGATGCCGGCCGCAGCGGTTGCCGAACCGGTCCGGCCGTTCCACCAAGGAGCCCGCCACCGTGCACCTCGACGCGAGCGCCGATCCCTCTCCCACGCGGTCCGTCCTCTCCCTCGGCGAGACGCTGATGGACCTGATCGTGGCCGGCGGGGCAACTAGCCTTGAGGACGCGGACGCGCTGACCGCTCGCCCCGGCGGGGCGCCGGCCAACGTCGCCGTCGCCCTTGCCCGGCTCGGCGTGCCGGCCGCGTTCGGCGGCGTGGTCGGCGACGACCCCTTCGGTCGCCGGTTGCGGACCACGCTGGAGCGCGAGGGGGTTGACGTCTCGCGTCTCCGTGCCACCGACCAGGCGGACACCAGCCTCGCCTTCGCTTGGAAGGACGCCCGCGGCGACGGCCACTTCCGCCTCCTGCGGCTGGCCGACCGGCTCCTCTCGGAGACGGACGTGCAAGCGGCCGGGATCGAGGACCTGGCGGCGCTCGTGGTCGGCTCCGTTGCGCTCGCCGCCGAGCCTTCCCGCCAGGCGATCGTCTCGGCCACCGCCCGCGCCGTCGCCGCCCGCGTCCCGGTCTGCTTCGACGTCAACCTGCGGCCGACCCTCTGGCCCGATCTCGATGTCGCGCGCTCCGCCTGCGCGCCCGTCCTCGACCGCGCGACCTTGCTCAAGCTGAGCGTCGACGACGCGCGCCACCTCTTCGGCCTGGAGGACGACCCGAGCGCACTCATGGTCCACCTGCGGACGTTCCCGCCCCCGATCGTCGTCCTGACGGACGGGAGCCGCGGCTCTTGGTACATCGGGACGGACGGCCCTGCCGGCTCTCCCGGCGTCCGCCACGTCCCGGCCTTCCCGATCGACGCCGTCGAGCCGACCGGGGCCGGGGACGCCTTCACCGCCGGCCTCGTCTCCCGCCTGCTCGCCCGAGATTGGGCGCCGCCGGAGGAAGCCGACATCCGCTATGCCGCCGGGGCTGGCGCGCTCGCGACCACCAAACCCGGCGCCATGGACGGGCTGCCCACCGCCGCCGAGCTGGGGTCCTTCTTGGCCTCCGTCCCATAGCCGCTTCTTCCTCCCCGGTTCCGGGGTTCGGCTTTGGTCCCGATCGCCGCGGAGCCTGCCACCTGACGGGCGTGGGCCCGTCCCAGAACCGCTGCGCGCCCGCGAGGCAGCGCGGGTATCCGTGCCCGATCCGGGCGGCGTGGGCGAGGGGCGGCGTGCGATCATGCCCCCATTCGCGCCGATGAGCGCTCGGTGGGCCCCAGGCCAAGGTAAGGATGTCCGTTGCCTTCTCTCGGTGATCCGATCGCCTTTGAGGTCGCTGGGGCTGCGGTCCGCTGGTACGCCCTTTTCATCCTCGGCGGCATCGCCGCCGCGGTCTGGCTGATCCGCGTCCTGGCCCGGCGCCGGGGGATGGACCCCGAGTTCATCCTCGACATCGCCCCCTGGGTCGTCGTCGGCGCCATCGCCGGCGCGCGGCTCTACTACGTGCTGCTGGAATGGGAGTACTTCTCCCAGAACCCCAACCGGGCGCTGAACATCCGCCTCGGCGGCCTCAGCATCCACGGCGCGATCGTCGTCGGTGCGGCGCTGGTGGCCATCTTCTGCCGGCGTGCCGGATACCGCTTCCTCCCCTGGGCTGACTTGATCGTGGCCGGGGTAGCGCTCGGCCAGGCGATCGGGCGGTGGGGCAACTGGGCCAACCAGGAGGCCTTCGGAACCCCGACCGACCTGCCCTGGGCCGTCACCATCGACCCGGAACGGCGCCCGGCGGCCTACCCCGACGTGGCCACGTTTCACCCGACTTTCCTCTACGAGTCCGTGTTCGACCTCGCGAACGCGGCCTTCCTGGCCTGGCTCGTGCTCCGGATGCCTCGCAGCCGGTTCCTCCGGGAAGGGGACGCGCTCTGGAGCTACCTGCTGCTCTACGGGATCGCCCGCTTCCTGATCGAGCGGGTCCGCACCGACAGCCTCTACATCGGCCCGCTGCCCGCCGCCTACTGGGCGAGTTTTCTCCTGATCGGCGTCGGCGCCGGCATGCTCCTGCTCCGGCACACGATCTGGCCCGGCCGCTCAGCAGACCCTGATTTTGTTGTCGCGGGCAACGACACGTCTCCCTCGGGTGCCAGCGGGTCTCTCGGCTCGGTCTCAAGGGGGACGTGAACGGACCCTCGCTGGACCGTCCCGGCGGCCTGTCGCCCCGCGGACGAAGGTGAGCGCCGGGTTGCCGGTACGTGAGCGGGCAGCGCCCGAGGGTGGGACAACGGATGGATGCTCGGCCCGTCGATCAGGGACACGCCCAGGCCTGGCGGAGCCTGGGTCACGTCATGGCGGCGCACGTCGTGATGCTGCGCGACGCCGGAATCCTCGACGATCCGGTCCTGGCCGCCTTGCTGTCCGCCCTGGACGGTGTCGTCCGCGGCGCGCCGCCGCTCGTTCCCACTCTGGACGACCTGATCGCCGCCTTCGACGAGCGGCTGGATGCCGTGACACCGGCCGGCGCCGTCGGCGCGGCGGCAGTGGCCCGGGCCCGAGCCGATGTCCTGGCTGCCCTGCTGCGGCTCGCGCTGCGGGAGCGCCTGCTCGACGTCGCGGCCGCTGCAGAGGGAACGCGAGCGGCTTTGCTTGACCTCGCGGCCGCACATGCCGTCACCCTGATGCTCGCCTACAGTGGCGGCCAGGCTGCGCAGCCGACCACCTTCGGGCACTTCCTGGGCGGTGTTGTCGCGCCTCTCGGCCGCGCGGTCGGGCGGGTCAGCGCCGCCTACGCCGAGGTGAACCGCAGCCCGCTCGGGGCGGTCGCGCTCGCCTCGACGAGTCTCGGGATCGACCGTGAGCGGGTGGCGGCGTTGCTCGGGTTTGATGGGCTGGTGGTCAACACCTACGACGCAGTGGCGGCCACAGACCACGTCGCGTCGGCGGCGGATGCCGCCGCCGGGATCGCCTCCTCCCTGGGCCGGTTTCTGGCCGAGTTGCTGGCCTGGCTCCGAACGGAGCCGACCAGTTTTCGCCTCGGGGACATCTGGCTGGGCCACGACCCGGCGTTGCCGCAGTTGCGAGCTCCGGTGGGCGTCGAGCGCCTGCTCCTGGCGGCGCGGCGGGTTGAAGCGGATGCCGCCGCCCTGGTTTCGTTGAGCCGGGACGCGGGGTACGGACCGGTCGACGCCGCGACCGATCTGCTGGAGCAGACGGCATGGGCCGTTCTCGACGGCGCCGCGGACGTAGCGGCCCGAACCACGGAGTTGCTTGGCGACCTGGAGGTGAACCGGGCCTACCTCGCCAACCGGGCCGGCCGCGCCCACACCACTAGCGGCGACCTGGCCGACTTTCTGATGACCGAAGAGGGGCTGGAGCCGGCCGCGGCGCGTAACATCGCGGCATTGACGATCTCTCGCGCCATCCCTGCCGGCGTCGAGGTGAGCGGCATCACCCCGGAGATGATTGACGCCGCCGCGCTCGCGGTGATCGGCCGGGAACTCGGGGTCGAGGTGGAGCAGATCAGCCGCCACCTTGCGCCCCGCCGCTTCATCGAGCGGCGGACGGCGACCGGATCGCCCTCCCCCGCCGCCACCCGCGCCTACCTCGACCAGGAGCGACTCCGCCTCGGCGCCGACACCCGTTGGCGGGAAGAAGCCTCTGCCCGGATCTCCGCCGCCTTCGCGGAGTTGGACCGGATCGGCGCCGAGGTCAGCGCTCCCTGACCTCCAAGCCCAGCCGGGTTCCTCGCCCTGCTCCTCCCTCTGGCTCGGCCCCTTATCCCCGCTCGCCCCGACATCCTAGCGATGGTTCCACGGGACGTAACGCGAACGGCCCCGAGCGCAATGCCCGAGGCCGTAGCTGCTAAGCTTTCCCCAGTTCCTTGCCGGTCACGCCCGCCCCTACTCGGCCAGCACCCGGCACAAGCCGGGATACCCCTGGTGATGACCGGGAACGTGCCCGTCGCCACCCAAGGTACCCCCCTGCGCCAGCGGCACGATGTGATGTTGGGCATAGGAGGAATGCCCGGCCAGGCTCTCATCACAGGGGGCTGATGGGCGACCGTGGAGCTACTGATCGTCAGGGCCAGGCTTGCGGCCGCGAGCAGGGCGACGATCGTCTTGCGCATTGGCATGTCCCCTCCTTGCTCAGACTCTCAGACCCTAACCGATCACCACCTGGGCCGGCGGCGCAGGATACGGCACCACGCCACGTCGTCAACGTCACCACAACGGAAACGGCCCCGAGCGTGCTGTCCGAAACCGTTGCGAGCATCATGCCGACTAGGTCGGGGTCGCCTCCGCCGCTGCCTCACCGACCGTGACCGGCGTACCAACCTCGGGAACCATCACAGTCCACGTCGGCACCGCGGCGTGCGGTGTCCCTTCCGCCTCGATTGGCTCGACCGCGATGCGCGTCGCATCAACCATCCCCTGCCCGGCATCCACGACGGTGCCATCGGCCGCCACAACCGTGTAGGAGTAGGGGGAGGTGAAGGTATCGCCTGTCTGATCCACTTCGATCGTGCCCCGGATGATGGCGGTGCCCGCGAACTCCTCCTCGACGATCGGCACTACCAAGGTGACCGCGGCCGTGCGTGACCCGGTGGCCTCCCACGACCCCGCTCCAGGTCCCTCCGCCGCCGCGTCCATCATGATGCCGTCGCTGGTGAAGACGCTGACTGACGGGGTATCGTCTGGCACCCCCGGGTCGATCACCACCCACGAGCCGACCAGCGGATGGCCGGTCATGGCGCCGGGGGTGGCGTCCTGCGCGCCAAGGCTCGGACGGGAACCACCGACGACAAGCAGGCCGAGCAGCACGATGGCAGCGAGGGCGACGAGGAGCGAAACGCGACGCATAGCGAACTCCCTTCCGGCTCGACGGCTCCAGCCGCCTCGTGGCGGCTCAATGGGGGCGGCATTGTAGCAAAAGCAACGCCGAAGGCAAGCGAACGGCCCCGAGCCGGACCCCGAGGCCGTTCGCTGGGGGGAGGAGGAGAGAGAAGAAGTCAGGGTGGTGGGGAACGCTACGCGGCCGCCGGCCGGAGCAAGCTCCGCAGAACTCCTAGGGGCAACAGCCGATAGGAGGCACGGACGGTTGGAACCATGGAGCGCGCACCGCGCGCGAGTGCGAGCTGGCGTTCGCGCTCTGCGGCGACAAGCACATCCCGACCGTGCGCCGTGGCAATCTTGCGGGCATCAAGGTAGGTGAGGGACACGAGCGACATGGTGACGGCCTCCTGGTGTGCGGCGGCGGGGGGAGCGGTCTCTCCGGCCCAACACCACGATAGGCAGCCGATGTAACGGGAAGATGGCCACCCCGTCACGATTCGGTCACGGCATCCGAGCCTGATCAGAACGCACAGCGAACGGCCCCGAGCGGAATGCCCGAGGCCGTCCGGTTGCCCATCGGGGCGCATCTCGTTCCGCCCCCGGCGCTGGAACTGGCAGGTATCGTCTATGCAGACGAGGCACTCCGCACACAGTTCGGCCTGCCGCTCCGCCGCGGCGGCACCTAGCAAGGTCCGAAGTCGCAGGGGTTGAGACACCGGCACACGAATTGGTCGCCAGGGGTAACCGTCGTCACGCATACATCCGGCGCGTGGCAGCCCTGGCAGGCGTCAGGCCCGACAACCGGGTCGCCACAGCCATTGCCAGCTATCCGCCAGAAGGCGTCGCAGGTCGGGGCGTCACTCAGATTCGTGCAGTACGAGGCGAACGGCATCACCGGGCACCCGGAGTCGGCGTAGCACCGTGCCAGGAGCACACTGGCAGCCTGGCCCTCGGCTGCGGCCCGTTTCCCCCTGCCCACCACCGCCAGCAGGGCACCGGCCACTCCTCCGCCCATTACCCGCAGCACCCGTTGGCGACTCGTCCCGGTCGCCAAATTCCGGGTCAATTGGTCAAAGCGCTGGCCATCCATGGGTTGCCCCCTCGTCTCCTTCGCGCCATCGTGAACTCCGTGCCTCTAGGAGGCACTCAGGGACTCAGGGCGACATGGGCAATCTTGCCTATTTGGACCGCGTCGCGCGCTGCCGGCCACCGGACAGCGCGGACAGAACACAACGCACACGCGAACAACCCCGAGCGTGCTGCCCGAGGCCGTTATCCGGATGGCGCGGAGGGAGCAATTAGCCCTCCCGCATGACCTGTTCGGCAGCCGCCTCAGCGGCCTCAGCCTGTTCCTGCGTCAGCAGGCCCTCGCTCAAGAGTTCCTCAAGGCTCTTGCTCGGGTGCAGGCTCAGCACAGGTTCCAGGTGCAGCAGGTACACCGCGATCGCCCGGAGTTGGCGCCGGTGATGACGTTGCAGCAGGACGAGGGGGTTCATCCCCGCCTTGTCTGCCAGCATCATCCAGAAGTCGCCAAAGGGCATCTCCTGCCATGTTGTCTCGGCGTCCCCGCATTGGCGCTTAAGCTGGTCAAGATGGGCCGGGCAGGCAAGATACACGTCATCGATCGGCACCGGCCACCGGTCGTCGCCGTCACCTGGCCACACGGCCCACCCGTCCAAGCCAACAGGCTGCTGGCATGGGAGCACGTCGCACCTGCCGAAGGCGATGTTCATGCCGTCATGCTCCTCACCGAAGGCTCACCGCGCCCAAGTGCCGAGCCGTCCCTGGCCCGCCCAGCGCATGGCGGCCTCCTTAAGAGGGGAGAGGGCCGCCGCGGCGGCCCTCTCCCGGTGCGGCCGATGGATCTCCGGGGCTACGAGAAGGGGCCTTCACCCCGACCTTGGCCCCGTTCGAAGCCGAGCAGCTCGGCGCACTCGACGGGGTTGGCATCTGGCCCGCGGTCGCCCGGTCCTGGGTCGCCCGGCCCACGATCGCCGTGCTGGGCCCACGCACAGGCGGCGACCGCCTGTCCAAAGGCCCGGCCTTCCTGGCCCGGGTCGCCCTGCTGGGCCGCCGCGGGTGTCAGCACGCTTAACGTCAGTGCGCCTGCTGTGACGAGGCTGCAGACAAGCTTGCGCATGGTGTCCCTCCTCTGGGGTCCCAGAGACCATGCAGGTCTCCTGGGGTCCGTCGGATCATCCCTCCGCGCGGCGATCGCTCCGCCCCGGCCGCAAGGCGTTGCCGGCCGCGCGCGCCGGCTCGACTCAAGCCGATACGTAGTAGAGACCACAACCGGCCCCAAAAATACCTCCCTTCGGGACAGATGTATGTTTTGGGCCGTTCTCTCCCTCGTAGATGTATTTTTGGGGCCGCTCGCTCCCTCTTATCTGCATCAACCGGGCTACGGCCAGCGCCCAAAGTGGGCGGTGTCCCCCGGATGAGCGGGTCCGCCACCCTGTCGCAGAGGCGACACGCGGGCTAGGAGAGGTTCCGTGGTGCCAGAGCCTCTTCCTGCCGAAAGGAGAGCAATCCGGGACGTGTGGATCAGGAGTGGTCGGCACCGAACGTGATTCTCATCGGGGCCACGACGGCTCCGGGAAGGGCAACGGATCATGGGACACCTGAAACGATCGCTGGTCGGAATCGTCGCGCTGCTCGCGGCCCTCGGGATGGTGATGATGGGCGGCGGTGCCACAGCGCTGGCAGCGCCCACCGACACGCGGGCCGCCCTGATCGCATCCCAGCTGGAAGCTGAGCTCGACCTGGAGGACCTGCTTGCGGATGTCGGTATCGAGGCGCTGGAGGCCCAGATCGAGGCCGATCTGGAGCTCGACCTGGAGGACCTGCTGGGGATCGAGCTGGACCTCGACGATATCGAGGTCGAGATCGAGATCGACGGCCTGGAGGTCGAGGTTGAGGTCGAGATCGACCTTGACGACCTCCTTGACGACCTCGAGCTGGAACTCGACCTTGAGGACCTGCTTGAGGCCGAGCTGGAAGTCGAGATCGAGGAGTTGCTTGAGCTCGAGCTCGAGCTGGAACTCGACCTTGAGGTCGATGTCGACGTCGACGTTGACTTCTAGGGGGGATCTGCCCGACAGAGACGCTGAGTAGCCTGGGAAGGGTCCGGTCCACCGGGCCCTTCCCCATGCCTGGGGAGCCACCGGGGGGACGCCCCTAGCCTCGCCGAGTGGAGGGACGCGGGCGGCGTTGCCTGCTTCTACCCTCCGATCGGCGTTGTCCCAGGGCAGCGGGGGGCGGGATCAACCGCCAGTGGCCGTCATGCGGGCAGCCAGAGTCGTAGCACGCCGTCCTCGCGCCCGCAACCCAACGCCATCCCTGTGCCGAGCCCGACGGCAGCCACGTTGGTGGCGAGGGCGCCGCCCAGCGGTAGGTCCCAGGCAACGACCGCACCGGGACCGCGCTCAACCCGTCGAATCGCGCCGAGCCGGGTGCGATCCTGGCTGGGCAGGACCAACTCAGGCTGACCGTCCCCGTCAAAGTCACCCCCGATCGCCAGGTCGAGGTTGCGGGAGCCGAGGACGTGGGAGGTGTAGCTAGGCAGCTCCGCGACGGGGCGGAGTTCCCTGCCTTCCAGGCGCCAGAACTCGACGACACCCCCAATGTGAGGGGTGCGCACCGCCACCAACTCGATCTCTCCCATCGGGCCGAATGGCGCGACGGCGAGCGGCTGGCGCCAGCGGTCGCCCCGCCCAAAGCCCGGTCCCCCAGCGAGGCGTTCTCCTGCCCCGGAGTAGACGACAAGGCGCCCCCCATCACTCGCGCGGCTCACCGTGACGACGATCTCGGGGGTGCCGTCCCCGTCGAGATCCGCCCAAAGCGGAGCGAGCCCCTCGATCACGTCAGGTGACGGCAAATGGACCTGCTGCGCGAGCCCCGGCGGCGAGACGTCGATCATGGCGAACCCGGTCGCTTCGACGGCGTCACCGAGGACACCGTGGTCGTAGCGATCCGACGTGCGGCCGGTGAGGAGGGCAATCTGGCCGGCCCCGTCCGTCACGAGCCGGGCATCCGGCGGGGCGGCGAGCGGGAACCGGGATGGCACCTGGGCTCGATCAGCCGTTTCCCAGATCAGGAGCGTGCCATCGACGTCGATGAGTGCGAGGCCGTCGCCGAGCGGCAACGGGGGCGCCAACGGCGAGGGATGGGACCCCGCCGGCGCCGCCACGAGGGTCACCCGGCCATCCCGCACCCGCAGCAGGGGCGGCATCTCCGGCGGGCGAACCGCCCCGTCCGTCCCCACGGGGATCGGCTCGCCCGCGGAAGCCGTCGCGCGGAACGCCCGCACTTCGCCATCCGCGAGGACCACGACCCAGACGGACGTCGTCCCATCCTCGGACGCCCCAACCACCCAGCGCGGCCGGCCGCCGAGGGCGAGGTCGAGGGGCGCTATGATCGGGAACGTGCCCCTGCCACCCACGAACCGGTTGCCGTCGGCGCGTCCATGCGTGAACGCCAGGCCGCCGGCGGTGCAAGGCGGACAGGCCGGGCTTCGCGCGGCGTGAACCCGCGGATCTTTCCCATTCCCGGCCACTCTGCTCACGGCGAGCGCGACCGCGCCGATCAGGCGTCGACGGCTCGATGGGGGGGTTAGCCAAAAGGATGGTCGCATGGGCTTCCTCTGTCACGCCGAGGTCTGGCGTCATCCACCAGGGCTGACGAAGTCGTCATGGGCGAGACCACGACGGCGTTCTCAGTGGGATCAGGCCGGGCGCTGCTGATGCCCACGTCGATCAGACCCAACGATACCGCCTCACCATGGGCGCTCTACCACGCCGGGGCCCTGTTCCTCGATCCGATTGAAGCCACAGTTGCGGCGCAGTAACCGATCCGGCGGTCTGGCCTACTCCCGCTCACCAGGCACGCGGGATCTGGTCGGGATCTGGCGTGAACATCTCCAGGTTGTTCGGAGCGACCAACCTCGATGACCTGGGCCGCTTCATCGCGGAGCAAGGCTGGGTTTGGCGCCTCGCCAGCGGCCGCACCTATCCATTCTCGACTGATCGCCAGCATCTTCGGTGGCGATCACCCGTCTACGTCGAGGTGATGCGCCCTGTCGCCGCTGGCATCGCCGACCCTGCTGCCTTCGTCCCCTTCCGGTCCCACACCTCAGCCCGCCGGGAGTAGCACCCCCTGCTTCCTCATGCCCTTGTCCGGGGAGGACGTGACGGGTAGGAGACTAATTTGTGTATGAATTGCTGATTGGGTGGAGGCGTCCCAGCCTGAATCTCCACGGAGGACTTGCCCTGTGGTATGGAACCGCTTGTTCCAGGATGAACGGGAAGAGGTCATAGCGGCCTGTCGGCGTGAGGGCCACGCGCCCCGTCTCAATCTTGGCTACACCAGGGTCTGCACCCGCTGCCTGCACTACGCAGACCGGTAGCGCCAGCATGCGCCTTCCTGAACGCCTTGTGGACCTGCTGGGTCATCGGCGGAGCCGGGGCGGAAGGATGGCTGCCCCTCTCTGGCTCCCGTGTGCGCGAGCAACTGCGAGGCGCGCCGCCTACTCCCCTTCGTAAGGCTCGGTCCCATGCCGGCCGATATACCAGGACGACACCTTGCTGAGGCGACCACGCCACAGCGGGAGGTCGATCTCGCCACCGCTACTCTGAGAGATCGTGGCCCGTCGCAGGTTGATGTAGACACGGGAGCGGGCGGGACGCCTGGACATGGATGCCTCGCTCGCTCCCTCCTGCTCCGGTGGGCGATGGCTCCCTTGCACGTCCTCTTGAAGTTTGGCGCCCTGCTCACTTAGAAACGTCTGCACGTCTTGTCCGAGTTCAGGTGATAAACCCTCGTCCGATGAGGGGTTGGCTCTGATCGGCGAACGAGCCATTGCGGTGGCGTAAGACTCGCCCAGGAGTTCGAAATACGTCTTGTCGGGAATGGGAGTACCAGCAATCAAGACACCATCACACACCACAGTAATATCCGGAGATATGCCCGTTACCGATGCGAGATCAAGAAAGTAGATGAGCAGCCAGTCGCCCGGTTCTTCCACCCACTGGGGGTCCTCTGCCGGCTCAGTTGCCGCTTGATGGTGCTCCTCGTGTATCGATTGATCTCGGTCGCTCACGCCATGCTCCTTTCGCGCACACCAAGCAACTAATCACGCAAGCGGCGTGCGAGGAGAAACGCCAGTCCGCGCCCCGTTCTGCCACCGGTCCCAATTGGTCCCGAGCACCACAACCGGGATTGCCACCACGAGCCCCAGGGCAGCGAAATGGATGCCCGCCACTGCCAGGATCCGCCGTCTCACCGCCACCGCTCCCAGAAGCGCCACCACGGCACCGAGGTATCAGGGGCCGTCTCAGCTGGCTGCATCCCCGTTCGCTCGGGATCCAGGCTCACGCCTCCCGCTCCAAGGATTGAGCCAACACCGCCACCAGGACGTGCCGGGCACTCGGGCCACTGACCATGAGGTGGGGCCGCACGCCCGTCCGATGCTCTTGCAGCTCGGGCGGGCGTGTGGCGAGAGCGCGCCACCGTGCCGGGCGGCCGCCGCTGCCTCGGCTCGCGGCCTGCTCCACGCTGACCCGCCAGCCGCACGCTTCGATGGCCACCTGGAGCACGATGGAGTCATCATCGGGGTTGAAGTCGTGTGCAGTGAGGACCGCCCGCGCCTTGGCCGTCCCAGGGACCGGGGTCACTGCCACCGCTCCCACCACCGCCGCCACCACGGCACCGGCCGCGCCCCTGCTGCGGCCTTCGTGCGCCGGGCGGGAGGGCCGATCGGGGCACCCGGTTCCCTCCCCGATCCGGAGCCCGATCCCTCGGGCCACGTACCCGCCGTCCAGGCCGCCTACGCAGATCGGCGGTGCGTTTGGTCGTGAAGGACCGTGGGACGCCGTGGTCCGGCACCCCGGTAGGACACCCAAATCTGGCGCCGAAGGATGGGTTCGAGGTCGGCGACCTGAGTCCGAGAGAGCCATAGCGTCACCAGCCGCCCGCCGCCCACTGGCTGCAGCCGGAGTTGGCCGTGGCCGGCGCTCACCCCGGCGAACTCCGTCCAGCGACGGAAGCCGGTGCGGCCCGGCCGGAGATCCCGGTCGGTGACGGTGTAGTGGAGCGGCACGGCGACGAGGAGGAGAGCACCGAGCAGGAACAGGGCGAACGGAACGGGTTGCGGGCCGCGGAGCAGCACGTCGACCAGGAGGGGGGCGGCGCCACCGGCAAGGGGACCAGTGTGCAGGCGCAGCCGTTCCCGCCAGCCCACTCGGATCCGCGCCGCCACCGCTCCCTCTGGTCCCACCGCGGTCGTGGGCCAGGGGACACTGTGCCAGGCAGGGATGCTTAGGAACATGGCGACGGCCTCCTGGGGTGCGGCGGCAGGGGGGAGTAGTCGCTCCGGCCCAGCACCACGATAGGCGGTGCGTGTGGCAGGAATGCGACGCGACCGTCACGATGCGGTCACGCCATCCACGGACGGCGCAGGCGGCCCGTCGCCGGACCCGGCCGCGACGAGCCGGACCGGGCAGGCCTCGGCATCAGCGGGCTATTCATGGGTGACGAGAAGCTCCCGGGCCACGTAGCCGGCGTTGCCCTCGGCGTCCTCGACTGGCAGCCAGACGAGGCCGTCACCCTCCTCGGCCGGGCCGGTGACCCTCACCTCCGCCCCCTGTCCAAGCACGGTGACGACGGCGGCGCTGGTCGACGGGGCGGCGCGCAGGTTGACGCCGGCCCCAACCACGACCGCAGTGTCCCCCTCCGCGACGGGGGCGGATGCACCGTCACGGCTCACGCCGTCCTCCTTGACGTGGACATCGGCGGGGTCACCCGTGACGCCCACACGCGTCGCCCGGACGACCGTGCGGGAGAGGTACTCGCCGGTGGCGGCGTCGAACTCGCCCCCACAGGTGATCAGGGTCAGGGAGGGGTCGTCCGTCGGACCGACGATCTCATTGAGGTCCTCCACCGTGAGGTCTGCCACGGTGTAGGTTTCCATCCATTCGACGGCGTAGGTGTAGACCGTGCCATCCTCGCCGATGACCTGAATCTCCTCGCCCTGGCTCAGATCCTTCAGGTTGTAGAAGACGGCGGGGCCGACGTCCCAGTAGTCGACGTGACCGGCCATGACGGTGTTGCCCTCCTCCCCGGGCTTGGCGGTCTCCTGGTACCAGGAGACGACCCAGGGGCCGCTCGGATCCTGCATCACCCCGTCGACGATCTCGACCGTCTCGACCTCGGCATCCACCTGGGCCTTGACGATCCGGATCGCAGACGGCAGGACGCCGCGGACTGGCTCGGCCGGTGGGTTGAGCCCGAGGGGACCGGCGTGCAGGTCGCCGGTGATCGGCTTGTCGCCCCTCGGTGGGACCGTCACCGCGTGGGCGGTCGCCACCGTGGTCAGGAGCAGGGCAAGAAGGAGCGCCGCCAACATCAGAGGCCGTGCGATTCGCTGCGGGCGGGGGACTGCGGTGACCCGGTGACTGCCGGAAGGGTTCGTCGTCTGCATGATGATCTCCATGTCCGCCTCAGGTGGCGGCGCTGACCGGCGACAGCACCGGTGGGTCCAGGTGTGCTCGGCCGGGGTGCGAGGGTTTGACATGAGGACTCGGGGGCCACGCGTCGTTGCGCAGCCCCCGGGTCGTGCGGGTTGCGGTCGTTAGGCGTCGCGTCGCCCAATCAGCGTGCGGGTGCTGACCAGGCCGGTCAGGCTGGCGAGGCCAAGGGCGATGAGGAGGAGCATCACCCCGTCGCCGTCAATCGCGTCAGCCGTGGCGCCGGTGCCGGTGCTGGGCAGGGCTGTGACCGGCTCCGCCTTGACCGGGTCGGCGG
>JAUJMG010000398.1 GCA_030446955.1 Thermomicrobiales bacterium | reverse complement strand
CCGGCGGTGAAGGGGTTGCTCCAGGCGGTGCCGCTGGTGGCGAAGCGGTCGGGGCGGAAGGGGGTGAGGTCGAAGCCGGGGTCACGGCCGTCGAGGAGGTCGGCGACGACCTTGCCGACGATGGCCGCCCAGGAGAAGCCGCCGCCGTTGAAGCCCGCCGCGAGCGTGAGGCCCGGCAACGGATCGAACCGCCCGATCAGGGGCAGGCCGTCGGCGGTGAAGCCCATGATCCCGGCCCAGGCCCGGACGACCCGGACACCGCGCAGCGCCGGGAACAGCTCCACGAGGCAGCGGCGGATGCCGTCGAGCACGGCCGGGGTGGTCCGCTCCGCCTCGTGCCCCAGTCCTTCGTCCTCGTCCAGCCGCCGGTAGCCGCCGCAGAGAATCTTGCCGTCGACGGTCTGGCGCCCGTACTCCTTGTCAAAGTTGGTCCCGAACGGGTGGGGCAGCAACGGCGGCAGGGGCTCGGTGACCAGGATCTGGCCCCGGGCGGGGACAATGGCACCGCGAGGCAATTCTGGCAGGAGGTGAGGCGTGTAGGCGTTGGTGGCCAGCACCACCTCGTCGGCCACGATCCGCTCTCCACCCGCTTCGACGCCGACCACCCGCCCCTCCTCCCGGAGCAAGCTGTCCACTGACACCCCGATCCGAATCATCGCCCCGTGGCGGCGGGCGGCGTCGGCGAAGCCGTGGACGAGGGCGAACGGCCAGAGATGGCCGCGCCCTGGAGCAAAGGAGGCGCCGAGGATGGCCTCTGAGAGCACGGGCATCAGGGCGCGGGTCTCGGCCCGATCGAGCAGGTGGACATCCTGGCCGCTGGCTCGCTGGTCGCGGACGCTCTCCACCACGTGCGCGTGCTGCTCTGGCGTGGTGGCAACGTCGAGGGTTCCCGGCAGCCGCAGCTCAACGTCTGTGCCTAGCTCTTGAGGCAGATTCCGCATCAGGGCGAGGTTAGCGGTGGTGAGGGCATAAACCGCACGGCCTGCCACAGAATGGAGGGAGGATCCGGCCCCGGTCATGCCGCCATTGCGGCCCGACGCGCCGGAAGCGAGGCCGCGCCGCTCGAGAAGCAACACCCGCCGGCCCCGTTGAGCGAGACGGTAGGCGATCGAGCAGCCGACAACTCCGCCACCGACCACGATCGTATCCGGCCGCTCGACGCCCCATCGATCCCGCCGTTCCGTCACCCGCCCTCACCCTGCCCGTTGAGGAGCGAAAAGAACCGCCTTCGCTCCTACGTTTATGAAGCGTTCGTAAGACGAACGATCATGCCGATGGTTTCACTCATCTGTGCAGCCTGACCGGCTCTGTTACGTGCAATGTCCCACCCTAACCGTCCTAACGAGGGAAGAGCATGACGACGGCAGGAGCCCCTCGATTCTAGCACCAGCCTCGTCCTAAGCCAGCTTCGTTCAAGAATGTGCCGAATGGGCGGCCCACTTCTGTGGCACCATTTATGCGATTACTCATCCGGTTTCGATTTCGATTCCCACCCGTTTCGTATCCCGCAGTTGTGTTGCGGCCCCGCGCCGGCCGTTCGATCAGAGCGGCGAGTGGCGTATCGTTGCGCCGTGAGGGCGACGACAGGGCGGCCTATCCCGGAGTAAGCCTGAATGGACAGCTTCACCGACTTCGTCACCGAGCAGGGCCTTTGGGCCACCGCCAGCGATGACGACCGGCCTGCCGGTAGCGATCGCGCCCGCGCCTCCGGCGCCCTCGGCCGATCGGCAGCCCCCGCCGACGTTCTCGTTGGGCAGTCGGTCCGCAAGGCCGCCGGACCGACGCGGTCGGGGAGCGATCTCCGAGATAGCATCACCGCCGAGACCTTCGCGCGGGCGGCGGGAACGTTGGACGCTCGCATCCGCGGCGCATCAGCACTGGTCTGCTTCTCCCATCTGCGCTGGAACTTCGTCTGGCAGCGTCCCCAGCACCTCCTATCTCGCTTCGCCCGCCACCTGCCCGTCTACGTCGTCGAAGAGCCAGAATTTGCGGAGGATGACGCGCCGGCGGGCGTGCGCATGGAGCGGCGCGGGGACGTGACGGTGATTACGCCGCTGCTGCCGGCCGACCCAGAGCCGCGCTGGGGGTTCAACGACACGACCAACCCCCAAATCCGCGACCTTCTCGCTCCTGTCTTCGCCGACCTTGGCCTTCTTGGCGAGGAGAGCGGCACGCTCGTTGCCTGGTACTACACCCCGATGGCCTGGGGCGTTGCCCCGCACGCGTTCCAGCCCTCCCTCGTGGTCTTTGACGCGATGGATGAGCTGGCCAACTTCCGGGGCGCGCCTCGCCGTCTGCGCGAGCAAGAGGCGGCTCTGATGGCAGAAGCGGATCTGGTCTTCACAGGGGGGCCGAGCCTCTACGAGGCCCGCAAGGGTCGCCACCCGGATGTCCATTGCTTCCCCTCCGGCGTTGAGGCGTCCCATTTCGCCCAGGCTGCGAACGGCGTGGCCCGCCCCGAGGATCTGGCTGCCGTCACCCGGCCTGTCATCGGCTTCTATGGGGTGATTGACGAGCGGGTGGACTTGGAACTCCTGGGGGCTATCGCAGCGGCGCGGCCGGACTGGACGCTGGCAATGATTGGCCCGGTCCTGAAGATCGCGAAGGAGGATCTGCCCCAGCACCCGAATATCCTCTACTTTGGGAAGCAGGAGTACCGTGACCTGCCGGGCTTCCTGGCCTGCTTCGATGTCGCGATCCTGCCCTTCGCCCGCAATGAGGCGACCCAGTTCATCTCCCCGACCAAGACTCTGGAGTACATGGCCGGCGAGAAGCCGATCGTCTCGACCCCGATCAAGGATGTGGTCGACCTCTACGGGGAGGTCGTCGCTATCGCCGAGACCCCGGAGGAGTTCGTCGCTGCGATTGAGCAGGCGCTCGCGGAGGGACCGGCCGACCGGATTCGCCGTCTCGCCCGCGCTCGCGCATTGCTGACCCATCACGACTGGAATGCCATCGCGGCACGGATGGCGGCCATTATGGGGAATGCCCTCGCTTCCCGCGCCCCCGCCTTTGCGATGACAGCGAGCGGCACCACGAGCGCCGTCGCGGCAGGCGCCCGGGCAGAGCCTGCTCTTGCGGACGCTCGCGCGAGCCTACCCTTGGCCGGTATTCGCGACGAAACTCTCACCCTGCTGGACCGCTCCGTCACCGACGCCGCGGACGACTAACCCTCGATCCCTTCCACCGGAGGTCACTCAAACAGAACGGGGCGGACTTATCGTGAGTGCGCCCCGTTCTCGTGCCAGGCCTCGACGACGGTGGGCCACCTTGGGCCGAGGCGCACAACCCTATAATGCCAGCGTAGACGGATATCCCAACGAAGCTGGCGGCCTCCGGACCGGGTGCCGCCCTTGGTGGTGTGGCGGTGCGGAACCTGCTCGGCCGGCTTAATGCGCGACCGTCAGAAGATCTCAGGCGGATCGCCACCTTTTGGCAGGCGTCTAGCAGCGGCACGGATCGGGCGCGGCAGATTGGCGCGCTCTACCGGGGGATGACCGACCCGCGAGCCGTCCGCGATGCGTGGGACCGCCTCTCCAGTGATGAGCAGAACATCGTCCGACTCCTCGCGCTCCGAGCAGACGGGGCGCTCACGATCAGCGAGATCGCCGATCACCTTGGGATCAACGAGGCAGCGGCACGGGAGACCGCGGCCGCGCTCTACCGCGTCGGCATCCTGAGCCGGGAGGGGGACGACGATCCGCTCCCGGTGGGCGCGGTGCCACGGCTGTTCTTGCCCCGAGAGTTGGCGCTGCTGTTTCGCCGCATCCAGGACGAGATCGAGGCCGGTGATCTGAGCGGGACGCCGCTCCGGGCGCTTCTAGAGTTGCTCGACGACGCCGAGCTGGAGGAAGCGGCTGAGATCTGGGGCATCCAGGTGATCCCCGGACTCCGCGAGCGTGAGGATCTTGGACGTCAGGTGCTCCACCAGATAGGTGATCCGGTCCACGTGGAGGCCGTGGCCGCCAAACGCCGTCGCGATGCGCTGCGGCTCTGGACCCGCGTTCGCGACGAGCCGGGAGGGGCGCCGGTAGCGCTCGCCGCTGCGGCGGAGAGCGTAGGACTCGGCTCGGACGCTACCCGCACCGCTAACCGGCTGCGGGAGGCCCTCGCCGATCTGGAGTCGGCAGGGCTCGGCAGGCACCCCTACCGGCCGGACGGAATCCCCTGGCTTTTAGTACCTGCC
>JAUJMG010000397.1:2917-4188 GCA_030446955.1 Thermomicrobiales bacterium | reverse complement strand
AAGGTCGCGTCCGGGTCGTCAATGTGTTTGCGGTGCATGCCGGAGTCGACCAGGATGCGTTGGCCCTCGTCCGTCTCAATGAGGTAGGCGACGATCGGGATGAGGAGGCGTTCGCCCTTACCGCTCCCGGGCGTCAGCACCACGCCCTTGTCCACGTCGCAGTAGCCGAGGTTGAGCAGATAGAGCCTCATCTCGCTCCTTTCCGTTCCGATGGGTTAGGCGCCGCCTCACGCCGCCACCGGCGGCCGGCGGCGCCAGAACCCGGTCGCTCCCTCGAAGGCGTGGGCGAACTGGAGCACGTCGAGGTCGGCGCGGGAACGGCCGACGATCTGGATCCCGACTGGCAGCCCGTTAGGCGTGAAGCCGCAGGGCACCGAGATCGCCGGCAGTCCCGTCACCGTGATCCAGTACGCCGACTTCATCCAGTCCAGGTAGGTCTCCATCGGCACCCCGTCGATCTCCGTCGGGTACCTGGTCTCGATGTCGAACGGTGGCACCTGATTGACGGCGCAGAGCAGGAATTCGTACTCCTCCATGAAGCTCCGCACCCGCTCGTACAGCTCGGCCTGACAAGCCATCGCCCGGCCGACGTCGACGGCAGTGAGCTTGAGCCCCTCCTCGATGTTCCAGACCGCCTCCGGCTTGAGGAGGTCCCGGTGGTCGGCAAGCGTCTGCCCCCGCCGCGAGGCGAGCAGAAAAGCGCGCAGCGTGAGGAAGGCGTCGTCCGCCCCGCTTAGGTCGGGGCAGGCCTCCTCCACCACGCAGCCCAGGTCCTCAAACACCTGGCGTTGGGCCGCCAGCGCGTCCCGGACCCGGGGGTCCAACGGCAAGCCGCCGAGGTCCGGGCACCACGCGACCTTTGTGCCGCGGACGTCCCGGCCCAGTGGGCCTGAGAAGGTCTGACCGGGGAGATCCAGCGCCGTGGGATCGCGCGGGTCCGGCCCGGCCATCGCGCTCAGCAGGAGGGCCGTGTCGGCGACCGTCCGCGCCAGCGGTCCCTTCAAGCCGAGCGGGATCCAGGGCGCTGTCGATGGCCAGCGCGGCACAACCCCGGGGGAGGGGCGAAACCCCACCACGTTGTTGAAGTTGCCGGGGTTGCGCAGCGAGCCGCCCGTGTCGCTGCCGTCGGCGATGGGGAGCATGCCGGAGGCAAGTGCTGCCGCTGCGCCGCCGCTGCTGCCGCCGGGCGTCTTGGTGAGGTCGTAGGGATTGCGGGTGGGGCCGAAGACCGGGTTGAAGGTGTGCGAACCGAGGCCGAACTCCGGAACGTT
>JAUJMG010000397.1:0-2817 GCA_030446955.1 Thermomicrobiales bacterium | reverse complement strand
GAGGCGTCGGCCGGGTAGCCCAACGAGATCACCGTGTCCACCCTCCGGGGGTCAGGCACGCCCAGCATCTCACGTGCGCGGCAGTGGTTCTCCGCCGGGTAGAGCGAGGCGATGCAGGAGCCGACCCCATGGGCCCAGGAGGCCAGCATGATGTTCTGTGCCAGGCGGCCCGCGTCGAACACCGCCCCCGCCTCCATCACCAGCGCGACCCCTGCCTGTGCTCCGGCAAGATGACCCGCGTACTGGCCCAACTGCGAGAGATCCCTCAGCACGGCTCGGTCCCGCACCACCACGAGCTCCCAGGGCTGCGTGTTCTTGCTGGATCCTGTCCAGCGGGCCACTTCGAGAATGTCGCGCAGCACCTCGTCCGGGATCGGCTCGTCACGAAAGCGCCGCACCGCCCGCAGCGAGCGCAAGAACGCTGTCCCGTCCACGCTCTCCTCCTTGCCCTCTTGCGCCGTCCCCGCCTCCAAGGATACCGATCCTCGGTGCCCAGTGACGCGCCGCGTTGCATGTGGTGCTGAGCCCCTGCGGGATCAGCACTCCTTCCCATGCTCCAGCGCCTGCCGCCTTCCTGCCCATGAGCTTGACGCCGTTGCTTGGGGTTACCGCGACCAGGAACCGCGGGCCAGCCCCGCCACGCCGAGCATCCCCAGCCCGGCGACGAGCAGGAGCGGGTCGTACCCGTGCGCGGTCGCCAGCCAGCCGAATCCGGCAGTCCCGATCGACCCACCGACGAAAAGCGCGAACGCGAAGACCGCGACCGCTGTCCCTCGCGCGGTCGGGACCAGTTCGGTAGCGCGGGTCTGGAGCGTCGAGTGGAAGAGGGCGAACCCGATGCCCATCCCGAGCAGCGGCAGCGGCGCGAGTTGCCACACCTGCAGAGGCAGCAGCGCGAGGTAGCCGCCGGCGAGGAGAATCCCCCCAACCAGCACTCGGTCGGCCTCCCCCAGCCGTGAGCCGAGCCGGGTGAAGAGGCGGCTGGCCAGCAGCGTCCCGCCCCCGTAGCAGGCGAGAATGAGCCCAATGGCCAGGTAGCCGAGCCCGTAGGTCTCTTCGAAGTACGCCCCGAGGTAGGTGAAGGCGCCGAGCACGACCGCCCCTTCCAGCGCGACGAGCAGGTACAAGAGCTGGGCTCGACGGAGGCGGAGGACGGCGCCGTATGCCTGCCCGCTCGCCACCCCGGGCACCACCGGCCGCGCCGCGGGCAACCGGAACAGAAGCGCCGCTGTCACGAGGGAGATCACGCCGTAGAGTCCGAAGACCGCCCGCCAGGAGATGAGGGCGCCGAGGAGGCCGCCGACGGCGGTACTCAGCGCGCCCCCCAACGAGGTCGTTCCCATCAGGGTGGCGATCGACCCCTGGCGCCGCTCATAGGGGACGGCGTCGCCGATAAAGGCGAGCGCCAGCGGGATCACCGCCGCCGCGGCCGCCCCGGTGGCGG
The DNA here is from genome assembly GCA_030446955.1 of Thermomicrobiales bacterium. Taxonomy (GTDB): domain Bacteria; phylum Chloroflexota; class Chloroflexia; order Thermomicrobiales; family UBA6265; genus LC2-1. The sequence continues at coordinate 1,373 of JAUJMG010000397.1, read as the reverse complement.
CCCGCAGCAGAATCAGGGCCGGCAGGTTGGTCGCCAGGGCGGAGAGCCCGGTCCCGAGGGCGAAGACGACGAAGCACCAGCGGACGACTGCGATCCGACCGAGCCGGTCCCCCAGCGGCCCGTAAAAGAGCTGGCAGAGCCCGTACGGGAGCACGTAGGCCGTTACGGCCAGCCCGGCGCCCCCGACCGTCGTGCCCAGGTCGCGCGCGAGGGCGGGTAGGAGCGGGGCAAAGATCGCGCGGTCCAGGCTCACCAGGAACGACGCCCCGGAGAACGCGAACAGGGTAATGCGGACGCTCCCACCCCCTGCGCCCGTTTCTCCTGCCTCGCCGCCGCAGCTCGTGGCCGGCGCCGGCCGCTCCGATCCTCCGGCCGATGTCCGGCTCGTCTTGCTGGTCAAGCAGGCGCTCCGGTTAGACAGGCGTTCCGGGGCCACGCAATCGCCCGGCTCTGCAGAGAGGGGGATTCTGCCCCGCCGGGGTGATGGTACTCGGGCAGAGCCTGGCACGCTTGACATGGTCAGATGCGCCCGGCCGCTTGCCGGCCACTCCGTTCCAATTTGATCGTCGATCCGTCGTGTTGGGGCGTAACAGCAACCTAAAGAGAACTGGAAAGGGCCGCCTCCCCGAGCCATAGGGGAAGCGGCCCTCTCAATAACCGAGGTGGGACCCGCGCTACGTCGCTGGGGTGATGTTTTGATTGATCCGGAAGATGTTGGACGGGTCGTACACGGCCTTGATCCTCGCCAACCGGTCGTACGTGGCGGTGCGGTAGGCGGAGCGGATCCCATCGGTTCCGCCCTCGCTCAGGCCGTTGACGTAGGCGCCGCCGGTGGCGACTGACGCAACCGCCTCGGCCAGCCCGCGCACCCAGGCGATGTGCCGCTCCGCCCCAGGATCCTCCGGTGACCACGCGCCGATCGCGAAGAGGACGTACGCTCCGTCACGGTGGGAGAAGGCCGTCGCGTCCTCGGCAACGCGGCTGATGGCGCCGCCGAAGCGGCCGAGCAGCACCTGGCTGAACGGCGACGTGGGCTGGCTCACGGCAGCAACGTAGGCGTCGATTGTCTCGTCGCTCAGCTCGCGCAGATAGCTGGACTTCTCCCAATAGTGCAGCCCGTGCGGAGACGCCGCGTCGAACATCGACTGCATCGCGACATAGGGCATCGGCCCGATTAGATCGAGGGCCGGCTCACCGAACTCCCGCAGCGGCTGCACCACCCGCTCCCCTTCGGCGAGGTCGCCCGCGTAGCAGACGGCGATGGCCAACACCGGCTTGCCCTGAAGTGCCGGCGGGAAAGGCGCCTGCGGCGGGGCCGTGATCACCACCGCGGAGGCCCCCAACTGGTCCGGAGCGGCGTCCAGGACGTCGCG
>JAUJMG010000396.1:1429-4196 GCA_030446955.1 Thermomicrobiales bacterium | reverse complement strand
AGATAATCTCATTCACGAAACAGGCGCGGCCGAAAATCTGGTCCATCAACACCTTAACGTAGTGGACCTCGCGAGCGTCCAGGTGCAGATAGAAGCTGCCGTGGGGAGCAAGGACGCGGTGGCCCTCGCGCAGCCGGGGCTCCAGGAAGGCCAGGTAGTCGTCAAAGGTGTCGGCAAAGGCTTGGCGACCGAGGGGCGTGGTCACGTAGCGCCGACCGCCGAACCCCGTCCGATCACCGGCGCCATCAAGAGCGCTGGTGGTCGCGATGGTGAGGCGGGTTTGGTCCCGACCCGTATTGAACGGCGGGTCCAGGTAGATGAGCGGGATCACGTCATCAGGGATCGCGGCCAGGGCCGTGAGATTTTCCGCCAACTGGACACGGTGCTGCATCGCCGATTCCCCTGAGCCCCCGGTCCATCGCCGTGATCCGGCCACTCGGCGCGCGTCCGGGATGACCGGATGGACGGTTCAATTGCGTCTGGCTCTGACATTGTACGAGGCCGGTTCGAACCCGATATCGGTTGTCGAGGTAGAGGGCGGGGAATCGGATTTCAACCGGCGAAAACGTGCAGCTGATAGGCCTCGTCCCAGACCGCCTTGAGGCGCTTGGTCATGACCCGACCAGGATGGCTCCGACCTCGTTCGACGTCTCGTTCAGGGCGACTTGGCCGAGCACGAGGGGATTGGCGCTCGCCCAGGCGCTGACCAAATGGAGGCGCTCCTTATGGAGGCGCTCCTTGTCGTGCGGGCGGTCGTCGCTGCGCCGCGAGGTTTTGCCGCCGAGGGCCACGACCTGGCCCTCGATGGCTGCGACCAGGTCGCGCGCTCTGGCCAGGAAGCAGTGCTCGAAGGCGGCCGGATCCAGCGCGGCCAAGACCCGACTGCCGGTGTCGTGGGAGGGGATGCCGCTGGGGAGTGCGAGAAGGGTGCGCCATCAGGGTTCTTTGCTGCGCCCAAACTCGGCGACGCCGGCCCAGGTGTCGGCGCCCCAGATCACCGCGCAGAGTTTCACGGTCACCACCTCCAGCAGATCACGGCGCTTGCAGCGGTCAATCCGCGAGTCGGGCAGGTCGCCGAAGTGGGTGGGGAAGGCACACCTGGCCAGCACGTCGATGGCAGGCTCCTCGACAGACCAGGGCAGGTTGCTCCCCGTGACGGTGCCGTGCTCCCGTCTCCCCTCAAGCTTCCCCCTATTCCCCTAATGCCATTGCCCTGCGGCGTAGGAGCAATTGCCGGCCGCTCATCAGCATACGGTGAGACCACTCCACGTCTCGGAGCCTCCACCGGGCTCCGCCGGTTTCGCCCCTGTCCGAAGCCCGGTGGCCAACGTGCGGCGCATCCTCGACGGACCAGCCGCTAGGAGTTCCGACTGCCGGGCGCGTGCCACCGGAGGTCTGTTCGGTAGGCAGAGATCCGTGCGCTGGTGCCGGCATTGCCATGCGGGGAACAAGCAGGACTTCAGATGATGCTCGGACAAGCCTTGCCGCCGCTCGCCAACGCAAACGGGGATCAATCAGGACTCAGTCTAGGCCCCCCAGGCACCTTCGTATCCTAGGAAGAGGTGCAAAAGGGCTTGACACACCCAAAACCATCTGTTAAGGTCCGGCTGTCCCGGGTTTCCGTTCCTGCTCGGGTGGTCGCTTTGGCTGAGAAAGCGCACCCGACGCACCGCTCGCACGCGGACGGACAATTGACGCATTAGGACGAGCCGAACGCGTGACCGGCTGCCGCCGCTGACGGTTGGTCGGCTTTTTCGCTGTGCGCTGCTCGGGCGGCACATCTGGCTGCCGCGCCTGGGACAGAACAATCGGATGGCGACCGGGGATGGCCGGCGCCAGGTGCAGCGAGGGCGGGTGCGGATCGCCCGTTCTGCAAACCGGAGGCCGGACAGGTTTCCACAACCCGACACCTGCGGGACGGCTGAGGGGCTGCTCAGTCGGATGGAAAGTTCGTGGAGGGAACAGTTTGTCTTCTATCCCCCAGCGGGCCCTTCGTTGGCCTGTCCTCGCACTGGCGGGGCTCCTCTGCCTAGCCACGCTAGCGCCCACCGCAGCGCTGGCCAATGCCGATCTCGACATCGGCGGAACCGCGGTCATCTCCTACGCCAACGGCGACAATGTTCTGCTCCGCAAGGCTCCCAGCTTTGACGGTGCCGTCCTCGCCGAGATCCCTGAAGGCACCGTCGTTGACGTGCTAGACGGTCCGATCTCCGACGCCGACGGCAACCCCTGGTTCACCATCGCAATTGACGGTCCCGACGGCGCTCCGCTCAACGGTTTCGCCGTTGGTTACTACCTCGCCCGCCACGACGCGCCGACAGACGCCACCCCCGAGACTCCAGCGACCAGCGACGCCACGACCGAGGCCGAAGCGACGGATGATGGCTCGACGCCCTCCGACCTTGAGGCGGCCGTTGCATTGGGCGTGGGCGGGCAGAGGGCCGAGGGTGCGGCGGTCGGGACGGCCGCGGTGACCGGAACGAACGGTGACGGGGTCCGCTGCCGAGCCTCGGCTGGCTACGAAGGAGCAGTGATCGCGGTTCTCGCCGAAGGTACGCCGCTCACGCTCACCGGCGCCCTCGTTGGGGAGTGGCAGCCAGTGAATTGTGGCGGCCAAGGGGGCTTTGTCCACAGCGACTTCGTCTCCTACGGCGACAGCACCGATAACAGTGGTACAGGTACGGACAATGGCACCGACACGGGCGGCGCCGTCTCCGGCTACGCCACGGTGGTCGGCACCAACGGCGGCGGGCTCCGCTGCCGCTCC
>JAUJMG010000396.1:0-1329 GCA_030446955.1 Thermomicrobiales bacterium | reverse complement strand
AGCCAGGTCGCGCTGCGGGGCGCCCAGCAGGGTGAGTGGCAGCCGGTCGTCTGCGCCGGCAGCAACGGCTTCGTCTACGCCAGTTACCTCTCCACGGGCGGCGGCTCCGACACCACGCCCGAGCCGGATCTGAGCGACGGCGGCAGCAGCGGCGGACTCTGGGTTGGCGCCCGCGCCGTGACCTCCTCCAGCCTGAACCTCCGGTACGACGCGAGCATGTCCGCTGGGGTCGCCGCGATTGCGCCGGCCGGCACGGTAGTCGAGATCACCGGCGGACTGACCAACGGCTTCTACGGGGTCAACTGGGACGGCCTCTCCGGCTACATGTACGGGGACTACCTCTCCTACACCGACGCCGCGTTGAGCGAGCGCGGAGGGTCCGGCAATGAAGGTGTTGCAGGCCCCGGCGCGGGGACTGGAAGCGGGACGGGCAACACCATGGCCTCCTTCGCGCTCCAGTACGTCGGCTACCCCTACGTCTGGGCGACGGCGGGCCCGGCTTCGTTCGACTGCTCTGGGTTCACCTACTGGGTCGCCCTGAACGTCCTCGGGATCGATATCGGCCGGGGCCTCTTCACCCAGGTGGTGGCCGGCACGCCGGTGGCCTACTCGGACCTGCAACCGGGCGACCTGGTCTTCTTCCAGAATACCTACACCTGGGGACTCTCCCACTCCGGCATCTACATCGGTAACAACCAGTTCGTCCACGCCGAAAACGAAACCACCGGGGTGAAGATTAGCGACATCACGTCGCAGTACTACTCCTCCCGGTGGTATGGAGCTGTCCGCCTAGCGTAGCGAGCGGGCCCCTGGCTAGGCCGGGGCCGCGTTCGCCAGGCGGGGGAAAGCAGAGGGCCGCCGGCATTGGTTGCAGCCGGCCGGCGGCGGGGGAACACAGAGGCGCGGCTCGGGGATTCCCGGCCGCGCCTCTGTGTTGCACTCAGGATCGGACCGAATGGCCTCGTCCACCACCTCCAGACCGCAGGAACCGTCGCTGGCCATCTTCCCGGCGAACGGCCGCACCTTCCCCGGTCGGAGAGCACCAGCGCCGTTGAAGGATGCGCAGATGCATCTGTGACACAGGTCGGCCCGACCGAACGGTGACCCGCTGAGAACCTGGCTAGGAAGACACGGGACCAAGTGGGGGGACAGCGAGTGGGGCGGCTCGATGAGCCGCCCCGTCGATCGGTGATGCTGACACGGGCTTAGGTTGATCACGTGGCCTTGCATGACCGAGCGATTGGCTCAGCCCCGAAGGGGCTTCGTGGGATGAATCCCCAGCCTCACCCCACGAAGGCCCTTCGGGCGGATCTGGTACGAGTCCTGAGC
>JAUJMG010000395.1 GCA_030446955.1 Thermomicrobiales bacterium | reverse complement strand
GATCTTCCTCGTCAACGGCACCCTGCTGATGCTCTGCACACCCGAGGACGCGACCGTCGAGACCCCGGCGAGCGAATGCCTGCAGCGCCCGTACTTCGGCATGCACCGCTTCGAGTGGTCCTACGATGACTCCGTCGAATTCCACCTCGGCTACGGCGATTGGATCCGCCTCCTCCGCTCCAACGGTTTCGAGGTCGAGGACTTCATCGAAATCCGTCCCCCGGAAGGGGCCGACCCCGCCCACGAGATCGTCACGCCCGACTGGGCCAGCAAGTGGCCCTGCGAGCAGATCTGGAAAGCCCGCAAACGCTAGCCATCGTCGAGGACTCGCTGCATGCAAGAATCAGCCACGGAACCGCCTCAGCGAGCCCTTCTCCATCGAAAGTGGGGGAAGCCAGCCCTCAGCCAGTCACGCCTGCCACGAAGTGTCACGTTCGGTTGCCACCGTCCGGATTGCGGAGCGCTCCGCCTTCGAGCACCAGCACGACGCCGGTGCCGAAGACGAGGGCCCAGAAGGGTGACGCGAGATCGAGCAGGGCCAGGTCCGATGAGGCAACCGCGAACGCCACCAGCGGCCCGAGTCGCAGCGGACCGCGCGTAATCTCTCCGAGCGCGTGGCCGAGCACCCCGAGCAGCGCCAGCCCGGCCACCGCTAGCAGCAGCGGCAGCGGAATCATTTCCGGAATCGCCGCCGCCACGCCGGAGCCCAGGCCTATCAGCAACAGCACCACACCCGAGGCGTAGACCGACCAGTGCCGCACCTCCCGCTCCCCTGCCTCCGGTCCGGCCGTCACCGGCGTCATGAGGGCCGCCATGCAGACCGGAACCGGTCCGAACACTGCACCGAGCGTCGTCGCGAGACCCGTAGCGACATCGATTGCCCGTGCCGGCGGCCGGAACTCGTGACTCCGAAGGTAGACAACCGCCGTCAGGTTGGCCTGCATCGCCACCAGGACAATGACCACTGGGACCACGGCGGCGATGCCGCGGAGCGAGAGCACCGGTCGCGCTGGATCGATGGCGGGCGCCAACCACCCCTCCGGCAGCGGCCCGATATCGCCCGTCAGCCCCGCCACCACCAGGCCGGCAACAAGCGCCGGCAGGACGGGTGGGATTTTTGCCCCTGGAAGTCGTCGGCCCCCCACGTAAGCGCCGAGCGCGACCCCCACAACGAGCGGTTCCTCACCGAGCGCTTCGAAGGTGCCGACGACGAACGGCAGCACCGTGACGGCCACCACGCCGAAGACAACCGGAGCCGGGACGACAGCGGTTACCCGGCGCATCAGCCCCAAGCCGCCGAGCGCGGCCACGGCTAGGCCGGCCACCGCCACCCCGCCAACCATCGGGGTAAGGGATATCCCTGGCTGCGGAGGCAATGAAGGCCACTACGGCAGTGTGCCAGGCAACAAGGAGTGGCTGGCGGTAGGCGGCCGTCAGCGCGAGACTCACCGCGCCAGGGATGGCGTAGAGGGCGAGCAGCCAGGCGCTGGTCTGCTGGGGACTCAGTCCGAGCTCCTGGGCGGTCGCGAGCGGGAGGGCAAGGACGACGACGCAGAAGATCGCTACGGGTACCGCAGCGGCGAGCGGCGGCAGGAGACAATCCCGGGCGCTCGGCCCGATCTCTCGCAGTGGAGCCGTCACCCGCTCACGGTTCGAAGGAGCACGGCCCATCCTGCGCCTCTGGCCTTATCGCCACCCAACATCCGATCGACCCGATGTCAACTTATGGACATCGTGGCCCGGACAACCATCACATCATGCCGCGCGGTGCCGTGTGGCCATCCTCCAACCCAACCTTCCTCATTTCAACGGCACGCGGGTCCTGCCGCAGGGCTGCCCCGCCCAGCGGTCGACTCGCCACTCCCACACCCGCTCTGATGGCCCGCTACCCCAACTCCAATCGCGCCGGCCGGCTTCCCGCTCGCACGATAGCGTTGAAGAGCACCTTGTAGGTACCTCGCATTTGGGCACGGAAGTGGGGCCGGAACCCGACCAGCACGACCCGCCCCTCCCCCAACGGCACGTCCAGCAGCGCCGCCTTGCCCGCCAGGTGCTTGGGACCGAGGATCCAACCGCTCAGGTTCGGATCGCTCATCGGATACCGGGCCACCACCGTCGCCTCCTCGCCCCGTTCCACCTCCCAGGCCGGGCTCTTCAGGAACATCACCGCCGTCTCCCGCTGCAGCCCGTACCCGAGCGGGTGACCCGCGTCCACGACCACCCGCAGCAGCGAGCCAGGGCAGTAAAAATCCGTCTCCGCCAACCCTTCGAGAGCGTTGCGAACCGGCAAGGCAAACCGGCCGATCACCGTCTCGCACGCCGCGTCCAGCGCGATCAGGGTCCCGCCTGCCTCGACAAACGCCTGCAACGCCGCCATCCCGACGTCACCCAGCCCCCCCACGTACTCCGGCGGGTAGGGCTCGTCGAACGCGTTCTTCTCCGGGTTCCCCTCCAGCAGGTTCGTCGGCTCCTCGTGCGGCAGCAGGATCGCGTCGAACCGCTCGATCAGGTTCCCCTGCCGGATGTCGGGGTTCTCCAGCGTCTCGTACCCGACGCCGTACTCCTCCAGCACCCAACGGGCCCAGCCCTCGTCGATGTTCGCCTTCCACGACCGGTAGACCCCGAGGCGCGTCGGAGCCTGCTCCAGCGTCTCCAGCGCCAGCGGCCCGTCCAACCCGACGACGTCCACCCCTGTCTGGGCGGCAAAGTCAGCCAGCGCCTCCTCCAGCCCCTCCGCCGCCGGGACCAGCGCCGAGCCGGGCGGCAGGCCCAGCGCCGGCACCCGCTCCGTCGTTCGGTGGACCCGGAAGCCGGCCCCTAGCAGCCGGTTCGCCAGCAGCGCCGAGCGGTTCCGCGCCGGCGAGAACGCGTACCCGTACCTACCCTCGCCGCTCACCGCTCCACGCGGCGTCTCGACCCGCTCCAGCCGCCGCAGGGGAGGCTCGGCCCCGTCGACTCCGCCGACGTGCCCCTTCACCTCGACCGCCCGCACCCCCATCTGGATCGGCAGCGTGTGCCCGGCGATGTCGTACGGCGGCAGGGGCGGACCGTCCGGCCACCGCCGCAGATCCGGATACCGCTGCACCTCCAGCAGCGTCTTCGCGAACGCCCCCGCCGGCTGCCCCAGACGCACCACCCGCGTCCCGGCCGGGTAGGTCACCCCGTCCGCGACGACCGGCGCCGTCGCCTCCTCCACCTCGACCGCCCCGCGCTCCAGCGTCTGGAGCATCTCCACCGCCGTCACCGGGTCGTGCTGCGCTTCGGGAACGACGAAGGCGTGGGGCGGCTCCGCCCGATCCACTGTCCTCCGCATCACGCCGAGGTAGTCCCGCAGCCACTGCTCCCGGTACTTCGCGGCGTGCTCCAGGAAAGCGCGCGCGGCCAGCAGGTCGTACTCGACGATGTCCCGCAGCGTCCACGTCCCGCCCTTCCAGGGCAGGGGGTGGTTCCAGGTCCTGACCTTCGGGTCGAACCCCTCGTCGACCCGCAGATCCGCCTCCTTCAGCTCGACCGGCGTCGCGACCCTGCAGCTCGCCGCCTCGCTCAGCAGATCAACGCTGCCGTGGTAGTTGCCGTAGGCCAGGGAGGGCGACCAGTTGTCGAAGTAGACGTGGGTCGCAACCCCCCCCTTGCCCGCCGCGGTGAGCCGCGCCGCGATCGCCGTCCCCAGCGCGGCGAACCCCTGCTGAATCGTCGGGTCCTGGTTCGGGTCCAGCGGGTCGATAAACGGAGGGACCATGAACCGCGCCCGGTCCCGGTGCATCTGGTGCATGTCGAACACCAACTGCGGGTGCTCCCGGTTGTGGAGCGCCGCGTAGAGCCGGGTCTCCGCCTGGGTCAGCATGAACCAGTCGCGGTTGTTGTCGTGACCGACATACGGGTGGTAGAGCCAGGGCAGGTCGCACCCCTCGTACGGGGTCCCCAGCCAGCGCCGGTACCACTCGCCCAGAATCCCGATCCCGTCCGGGTTGCCGCTCGGGATCAGCAGCGTAATCGTGTTTGCCAGCAGTTCCCGGGTCGTCGGATCCTCACCCGTGGCCATCCCGTGGGCCAGCTCCAGGGTCATCAGCGCTGCGCCGATCTCCGTGGAGTGCTGCGTTGCCAGCACGAACGCCACGCTCCGCGCCTCGGCGATCGCCGCCTCCGCCTCTGTCTCCGTCAACCCCCGCGGGTCCGCCAACCGGCCCAGCAGCGCCCGGTTCCGCTCCC